>NZ_JBGOOD010000037.1:0-49519 GCF_041439475.1 Vibrio sp. 1S139 | reverse complement strand
GCGCGATGCTTTACAGCATCATCGAGACCGCGAAAGCCAACGGTCTTATCCTCTAAGACTACATGGTCAAGTGCATGAAAGAGCTGGCGAAAGCAGAGCCTGATATCGACGCACTTCTACCTTGGACCTCTTCGGGTCAAGTCAAAACAGACCTCAACAATATTGGCTTTGGCCTCGAAACTTACGTTTGGTGCTAACTATGCCATCAGACTCTAATAACATATTTGGGTTCTTTGATGAGTTTGAAGCTTCAGAAGGAGAGTCACAGCAACCCCCTATAGAGCTGTTTCAAGAATCCGTTGAAATTTTATCAACCCTAGATAGTCAGCCAAATAAGGTACAACAAGAAGTCTTTGTGATAAATAAAAAGCGACATCCACTCACGGTAGTGAATATATGTAGGGTCACGTCCTGCATAAGCGATTTATTCAAATTTAAAGAGTGAATTAATATCGCACCTTAAAGAAAAAATACTTCAAATACTCCAGAAATGAGCATGGCTGAGCATAGGGATTCTCAGGTTTGATTATACCAATATCAGGTCAGATGGCCGAACACATTTATGGGTACAACCATGAATTTAACGCATCGCTCACTCATGGTTATCGCTATCACTGTTGCTCTTTCTGCGTGGGGTAGTGATGAAACCAGCTCACGTCCTATTAAGCCAGAACCGCTTCAGACATTACCAACAGAGCAGGTTTCAGTATCCATCGGGGACGCGACTCTTTTCGCAAATAGAGAGTCTGTTGTGATCAATACCTTAGCAGGTGACGAGCAACGCGTATCCATTGAAGTGTTTAAAGGAATCACTTACGCCGATCAACAACGTTTTCAGCACAGTCACTCCGTCAATTAGAAGACAATGCTGATAGCGCTATAGATGCGACACAATTTGGCGCCGTGTGCCCACAGCTTAAAATAACCCAGCAAGAGCAATCTGAAGATTGCTTTAATCTTAATATTTGGCGTCCTTCGGAGATCAATGGTTCAGAGTCATTACCCGTGTATGTCTTTATTCATGGTGGGGACTTTGAATATGGCGCAGGTTCTGATACCGACATTAACGGTGATACCGTCGTGGCTAAAAGATACCATTCGATATACGGGTGGCGTTGGCGCTGGAAAGGCGAACCTCGATATTTTCAAAGAGTTCAGTATAGGTGCGTCGTACAACAAAACGATTCAATTCGGCACAAAAAACTCGGGAGTCGCTGCGCTTCAGCAGCTCCAGTTTCGAGTGGCAAACACACCATTGATGCTGGGTGTGAAACAGATTATTGGCCAGAGCTCGGTAGAGTTTGAGACCAGTAATGAAGATGTGAATAACGCTATCAATGGCGTTATTCAATATTTTATGGGCGAAAGCTCGGTGACCTCTGGGCTGGGTGTTGTCGCGGAATACGATAATGCGATTGATAATCGTTGGACCGTTTCTGCGTTTTATGGCCTGGGTAAAGCGACAGTAGAGGGCAGTCTGTCAGACGATGAAAGTGTCGATGCGTATGGTGCTGGATTTCGCTATCAGATAGCTTGCCGATATGGGTTACACATGGGGGTAGACCTCGCTTTTAGTGACGTTGACAGCGCGTTTTATATAACGGTTGGCAGTGGATTCTAATGATGGAAAGGTGGGTGTTAGTCAATCGATTGATTTTTCTACATGCAGCATAGTTTTCATAGCAATCATGAACTAGTATTTTTTTACAACAAACATAACAGGTATCAATATGAAAAATTACGACCCAAATGAATTGGACGCTACGCAAGTATTACTTGATGGTGTCGATACAGATAAACGTTCGACTTTGACTAAGTTAGCGGTTGGGGCTGCGGCACTGCCTTTTGCCTCTGTTTTACATGCAGCCCCTGAAAAACTGGTTGGCCAAAACATCAAACTGATGCCTAACGAGAAAGGGCCATTTGATATCGTTATCGAAAATGGCCGTGTTGTTGATCCTGAAACTGGACTCGACGCAATTCGTCACGTCGGTATTAAAGGTAAGCGTATTGCTGCAATCTCAGACAAAAAGCTGCAAGGCAAAACAATCATCGATGCTGAAGGTCTCGTGGTTGCACCTGGCTTTATCGATATGCACGCTCACGGACAACAACTTCCTGCTGCCCGTGCTCAAGCATTCGATGGCGTAACCACCGCTCTTGAGATGGAATCTGGTCTATTCCCAATCGGAACGTACTACGATATTACTGCTGCTGAAGGTCGCCCGATTAATTACGGCGCTTCTGTAGCATGGACTTACGCTCGTATTCAAGCAAAAGAACCTACGATGCCTGCTCCTGATGGTACGATTGTTTGGTTCCAGAAAGCTTTTTCTAAAAACAATTGGCAAAATACCCTAGCAACCCCAGATGAATTAAAACAAATTCTGGGCTCGGTTGAGCAAGGTCTTAAAGAGGGGGGCTTAGGCATTGGTATTAACGCGGGTTACGCACCAGGTTATGGCCACAAAGAGTACTATGATCTTGCTAAACTAGCAAAACGCTATGAAGTACCAACCTACACTCACGTTCGTTACCTAAACAGCGCAGAGCCACAATCAAGCTTTGAAGCATACCAAGAACTCATTAGCCTGTCGGCGACAACGGGTGCACACATGCACATTTGTCACCTCAACAGCACGTCAGTACAAGATATCGAAGATTGTGCCGATTTAGTTCAATCCGCCATTGATCAAGGTTTAGCCGTTACTACTGAAGCTTATCCTTATGGTGCTGGCTCTTCCGTTATTGGCGCAGAAGTTTTCCGTGGTGACGATTGGTTACAACGTTGGGGTGTACCAAGCGCTAGCTACATGGAAGCGAATGGTAAAGCACTAAACCAAGAAAAAGTCACTGAACTACAAGCATCAGCGCCCGGTACCGTGGTTGTCATGCACTTCTTAAAACCCGATGAGAACAAAGAAGATCGCGCTAAAATGGACCGTTCAGTATTGTTCCCAGGTGCAGCTATCGCTTCAGATGCAATGCCTTGGATGGATGATAAAGGCGTATTAATTGAAGGTGATGTATGGCCACTTCCAAGCAACGCAATAGCTCACCCTCGCTCACTTGCTTGTTTCTCTCGTTTTATTGAAAAATATGTCGAGGAATACAAAGCGGTAACACTAGTAGAAGCGATGGAAAGAACTAGCTTAAACGCATGTCGTATTCTTGAGGATGCTGTGCCACAAATGGCAAATAAAGGTCGTATTCAAGTAGGTAAAGATGCTGATTTAGCTATTTTCAAACTTGATGAAGTAAAAGCCGTTGCAACATTTGATAAACCAAATGCCCTTTCTACAGGCATGAAATACGTACTTGTAAACGGGACACCTATCATTGAAGCTGGTGAAATGTTGTTAGATTCAAACCCAGGTGAAGCGGTTCGCAACAAAGTTACTGGCTAAGTTATCCTGACTTAAAAGGTTGGGCATTAGCTCAACCTTTTTTATTGCTTACCGAGTAAATATAGACAACGAAAATCGAAAGAGAGCATGCTATGAGCAAGAAGCCTATTCCAGTAACAATTTTAGCCGGATTTTTAGGAGCAGGGAAAACGACCCTACTAAACCATATATTAACCAATGCAAATGGAATGCGCATGGCTGTGATCGTCAATGATTTTGGATCAATCAATGTTGATGCGGAGTTAGTTAAATCTGAAAGTGAAAATATGATCAGCCTAGAGAATGGCTGTATCTGTTGTAACCTTGCAGAAGGACTAGTCGTTTCGGTAATGCGTTTACTCGCATTAGAGGAACGCCCAGACCATATTATTGTTGAAACTTCAGGTATCGCAGAACCCAAAGAAGTGGCACTTCAATTTGAAGATCCGGAACTGCAAGCACACGCACCTTTAAATGCAATCGTGACGACGATCGATGCGGAAAACATTTTAGGGCTAGAAGGCCCAATGGAGACGTTGTCGAAGCAGCAAATTCAAGTGGCTGACATTGTTCTGGTTAATAAAGTTGACCTAGTCGATGCTGATAAACTAGAGCAAGTCAAAGCATGGTGCCGAGTACAAGCTCCGTTTGCTAAATTGATTGATATTTCATTCGGCGAAGTGGATTTACCTATCTTATTTGATGCCCCTGAAAGTACGCGCTTTGTCACTAACAAAATAGCGGGTGATCAAAGGGAATGCCAGCACCATGATTGTCATGATGAGCACTGTCATCACGTGAACCATGATTTCGAAACATTCAGCTTTGAAACTGATCAACCGCTTAATCTACAAAGTTTGTATCCTCTATTGCAACAGTTTTCAATTGATGCTTATCGCATGAAAGGTATTTTAAATTTAACCGATCGTCCTGATCATCGCTGTGTATTTCAGTGCACGGGCCAGCGAGCCAATGTGACGGTTGGAGATGCATGGGAAGATGATGAATCTCGTTCGTCACGGTTAGTCTTCATTGGACCTAAAGGTGGCCTTGATAAAGAGAGTATGCGTAAAAAACTGAACGCACTGGTGGCGTAGTTAGAACGGAAATGGAGTAGATGGCAAGCCTATCAACCTAGCGCTTGCCTACACCTAGCTTACCTCTGCCTAGTTTGCATTGACTCATCCTAAGCATCCTTATCTTATTGAATTATTGGCTACTTTCGATTCTATTCGGTTTTTCCAAATCCATATTGCTCATTCCCCTCGCCATCTGAAACAAAATAGTCTTATCGATTTTCGAGACTCTGTTCATCAGTACCTTCTCAGAATCGGTTAACGTCAAAAAGCAGATAAAGACTCAATCGTGGGTTATTGGGGCGTGTTGATCAGCTATTGTTAGATCGATGGTTATTCCTCAATGATGGAATCAAAATGACGACTAAATATAGAATAAACCATGATTTGTCCCGCCATAATCGCGCCAAACATCAGCAAGGCGGACAGACCAATATTCGGAATGGGTAAAATGGAGGTCGCAAAGAAGGACTCACTTGCTCCGACAATGATTCGACTACCGGGGACAAGAATGATGATCCCTTGAATAATGTATATGAGTGGTGGAACGTGACGCAATTTTCCCATCCCCAACCCGTAAAGCGTAATGAGTATTGTGCTTACCCATGTACCTACAACCCAATCGGAAGTAAACCAATGTGGCCCCCACATGCCAATTGCCGCGACAGGAAGGCCTAAGAGAATTTCTGTCATACTTGCGTTGAAAATAAGGCCAATAGCGACAGAAATCCCGATCAGTGCGGTGACATGAAGAACGAATGGGATTTCATCAATAAATACCGGTACCGATAATGGTTGATTGATTATGTTGGCTAAGCCTAACCCCATAACAATGCCGATGAATATTTTCATTACTATGAGTGCGCTTTGTGCAAGCAGTTCGATACCTGACCGAAAGTCATTGAGAGCAAGACTGGCTAAGCCGTTGGTGACGGTTAACCCAGGAATAAAAAGGACAATGGAAGAAATGCACAGTGCCAATGTTGGTAAGCCGGGAACCTGTGCCGCTATCATACCGGTTAAAAAACTGGCTACTAAGGCGACAAAGAACTCGACAAGAATGCTTCTTGGTCCAGTCAGGAAAATTTGTGCTAGCCAGGCTATAGCGCCCAGAATAATGGATAAACCGACCGCCAGATAAGTACTGCCAACTAACATTAAATAACATGGCGGAAGCAATAAATTGGCAAAGCACAAGGTACGATTCGAGTAGGTTTCTGAACCTTCGTAATGGGAATGAGTCGAAAACCCTTTAAGCGTTGCGACTAAATCACGTAAGTTAACCGAGGGTGGTTTTTTGTTTTCCATCACGACTTTTTGCGTGGGTTGCTCAAAAATAGTGATGACTTTTGTCGGGGTCACATCAATAGAGACTTCAATGTTCTGGCGTTTTGCATAAGCTTGAGTGTATTGAGCTACCGAGTAAGGCGCACAACCAGATTGATGTAATCGGTCAGAAAAGCTCAAAATTTCTTGCTGGCATTGTTCGATATGATTTGTTTGTTTCATTCTGTTTGTTTCTCAATCAACAAGGCGATATATGTTTGAGGGGCATTCTAATTCAATAGTATCCTCATTCAAGCGTAACCAATAGTCGTGTATAGAGGACGGGCCCCTACAAACGAACAAGGCAATGGTTAAAAAGATAGGATTCATTGAATGAGAGGTTATCAGTTTATCGTTGAGGTAAATCAGTCATTGTTGAAGCTGCAACCTCAAAAATAGATCCGCTCACGCAGCTATTTGAAGGCGTAAAACTCCAAATCCATGAGGTGATTGATTTAACTCTGAGGCTTTTAGAAAAGCTCGGTAATGAGTAAAGGAAACTAATATTTAGGAAATGGAAGCCTAAATAAGATTGATGATGAGCGTTAGAATCACAACTAGAATGGAACCGACATAAGCAATTTCAATAATGTTTGAATCAATCCAGTTGCAGTATGCTTGAATTGCTAAACTCAGTTTGTTTTTCATAATGGCCTTTGGAAAATTAACCGAAATCTACTGTAAATAATAGCTTATTATGAGTGAGCTTTGATGACGGTTTCAAAGGTTCCTTAGCGCTAACAGTGTGATTGCGGCGCTCACGTATTAACAATATCGTCCCGTGGGTTCATGGGGCGGATACAGTCGATAAGGTTTAAGAGCAGAAAGTTGGGCTAAAAAAGAGGTTCATCGCGGCTTTCCGGGGAAAGCCGCTTTTATCTTCAAGAAGAAGTAGTCGGTATCTCGATACCCATACCCGATTCGCTTGATTAGCTTTATCTTGTTGTTTATCCCTTCTAGGGTGCAGGTGTTTAGCGGATAACTTGCCGATGCGATAATACCGTGAAGATAAGGACTCAGTTTTCGTGCGAACTCTTTCAATGGCTTAATTCCACTCTCTTGTACTTGTGCCCACCAAGCCTCCCAGAGCCCTTTAGCATGTGCTTCTGATTCACAATACCAAAGCTCTTTGAGTTGTGCCCCGAGTATATAAGTGGTCATTAAGTCCTTATTGATATTCAATATTTCTGTAAGATAGCTGTCTTGCCGTGGATTTAAGTTGCCTCTATTTTTCAACAACACCCAGCGTGAGCGCTTGACCCATTGCCTCGCTTTTTTATCTTGCTTGAGTTTGTTGGCTTGGTCGACTCTGACTCTATCCATGACCTCACGACCGAACTTAGCGACAACATGGAATAAGTCGTAAACGATTTTTGCGTTCGGGCAATGCGCTTGAACTTCAAGGTCAAAAGCCGTATTCATGTCCATCGTGACCGCTTCGATATTATTGCCATGCTTGCCTAACAGCTCGAAGAACGGTCGTATGTCCTTGCGGCTACGGCCTAACCCTATCCAAATAACTTGGTGAGTCTTAGCGTCAGCGATGACCGTGGCATACCGATGTCCTTTAAAGATAGCGAACTCATCCATGACGAGTTGCCTTAGCCCCTCCCATTTCACTGACGGTACCACTTGGCGAAGTCGGCGTTTATCTATCTCTTTAATGGTGTGCCAATGTACGCTTGTTAACTGGGAGATATGCTTAATGGGAAGAAGAGGCAGCAGTTGTTCTATATAACTTTTTAAGCGCTTCGTGATGCGAGCATAAGGCTCTAGCCAAGATAGAGACTCTGTTTTTATGCCGCAGTCACGACACTTGATTCTTCGTGTTTGAACGGAAAGTTCAACAGGAACACCGAGCAACATGGCCTCTTTTACATGACGCCATTGATACTCATGAATAGCCTCGGCCTCGAGACCACAAAGGCACTTAGCCTCAGAGTTAGGTTTAAGAGTCAGGGTAATAAGTGATGCTGTCTGGTGAGACTTTACTATTTGAAAGCCTTCCCAGAATGAAGATAGGAAAGTATGATTCGGCATGAAAACGGTAGTTTGTGTATGATTTTTGTTTGGCGACTAAACCATATCACTTACTACCGTTTTTGTTTTTAGTTCCCGCTAATCCGCGATGAACCTTTTTTTTACGTGTTTTAGATAGCAACACAGTGTATTAGCACAGAAACGTCCAACCGACTAAGCCTAACTTAGCAAGCGACAAACAAGCGCACCCGGCTCCCTTAACGCATCCACGTTGTAGCTAAGGACACGTCCAGCAGACGGCGCGTGATAACGGCGACACTCATTACCAAAAGCGTCATATTGAATAGCCAATAAATCATCTTGTTCTACGCTCTGCAGAAGCTCAACCTGCGGCAATACGAAACCACCAATATCAGCGCGGATAGAAACCACATCATTACCCTCTATCCAATCCATACTCGGCAGCTGCATTTTCTCGGGATGATTTATTTCAACCTCGAACATTTCATAATAAGACAGCATGTTAAAAACACCGTCTACCGCTCGTTGAATCATGTCAGGCTGAGTAAATTTCCCCATCCCAACTTCCACCGTGATGCTCGGAATTCCACTTCGATTCCAAACCGTTTCCAAAATACCTGGGTCACCAGGGTCATTCAGAACACAATCGGGCTGCATCAGCCTCGCCATCTCCAAACATTGTTCTATGCGGTAATCAGCAAACACATAAAGTGGATAAACTGCGCCACGAGTTTGAGTGTGGAGGTCAACGGCGAAGGTGGCATTATGCTTAAGCAAACGCTCCCACAAAGACGCAACAAAGCGCTCTGCCGCTAAGCCATTCGCATCACCCGGAAAGAGTCGATTAAGGTTGGCAGGGCAAGAGCCCGGATCCGAAGAGATAAAATCGCGGCTGTGGTTAAGCAAACCCGACAAGTTCACAGTAGGCACTATCGTGACCGTGCCTTTGAGAGTTTTACCGACTAAGTCTCTGATAATTTGCTGAGCAGCCAACACACCGTTGAGCTCATCACCGTGGATACCAGCGGTGATCATCAACTTAGGACCTGCTTGACTGCCTTTGAAAACAGAAACCGGCATGTTCTTGGGTTGCCCTAGCCCATCACTGGTTACTTGAAACCAAAACTGGTGCTCTCCAACGGGTAGGTCTTCAACATTCAAGGAGCCAATAACCTGCCTACCTTGTAAAACATCGCCTAAGTACTCTGTTTTCATCCAACGTCTCCATCTTGTTGAGCAAAATCTATTCTCTTCTAAGTTTTTGCATCATAGAGGATATCTTAATCAGTACAAACAGTTAATAAGATGAACAAGCTCTGACTTTCCCATAATACTCACGCATATCATCATCACTTCCCCTAAATAAAAGCTTGTGAAAGTCTGCACTTAAGAACCGATAAGTTATATAACCATTCACAAACCACTCAGTCTATTGAAATGAAAGTGCAATAAAATCAACACTTAAAAAGTTTCCTATTCACGAAAATGTAATTTTATAGAAATGAAAGCTTAATTTAGCTGCTCTAAATTAGCTTCATATCGAAACGGAGAGCACATTGCTCACGGATTTTAAAATACAAGGTAAGTGATTATGAAAAAGGCAGTTCTAGCTTCTGCAGTGGTAGCGGCACTAGTTTCAGGTTCTTCTCTAGCAGCAACAGTTTACAGCTCTGATGGTACAGAACTTAAAATTGGCGGTCGTGCGGAGGCTCGTTTCAACGTATCTGACAACAACGAAAGCGCATCTGACAGTTCTTTCAAAGACAAGTCACGAGCTCGTGTGAATATTTCAGGTAAATCTGAACTTTCTGATGGTTTATATGGATTCGGTAAGTATGAAGCAGAGTTCACTAGCGCATCAACAACAGAGTTCGAAGACGGAAGTGGCAATACTGTAAAAATTGAAAATGAATCTCTTACCAATCGCTACTACTACGCAGGTTTAGGAACCAAATTCGGTGAGTTCTCATACGGTAAGCAAGATTCTTCACAGGTAATGCTGACTGACATTACAGATACAATGGCAACATTTGGTGCAGATGCTGCTGATGCCGTTGATGGCAACAAAGATAAGCGTGAGAATAACTTCCTTTACTCTGGCGAGTTTGACGCGTTGACGGTACAAGCTAACTACATCGCTGCAAATGAAAAAGATGCAGATAGTTTTGGCCTTGCTGCTATGTATAACCTAGGCGCTTTTGACCTTGGTGCGGGTTATGTTTCTCAAAAGAATGGTAACTTCGATGACGATCAAATCAACCTTGTAGCTCAATTTTCTATGGATGCGTTTACGGTTGGTGGTCTATACACAATGGCTTCAGTTGCAGATAAAGATTACACAGGCTACGAGCTTTCAGCTATCTTCAAAGCAACTAAACAGCTATCACTAATTGGCGTATACAACTACGGCGAGTTCGATAAAGCGGCTGACGAAGAAGCAAATAACTTTGCTATTGAAGCGGTGTACAAGTTTAACGGCCACATTCGCACATATGCTGGTTACAAGTTTGAACAGCGAGACAATAAAGATGACCAACTACAAGCGGGCATCCGTTACGACTTCTAATCTAAATCGACTTTAGATACAGACTAAAAGGTTGGGCAATAGCTCAACCTTTTTTCATATTCAAATATTCTGACTGACTTCATCAATGCTTTTTCTGGTTAAGTGGTGCTAAATCCGTATCATAGGTGTACCACATCAAATAATTAGAAGCATCATGTCACAACACCATCCGATCCAAGGCGCTAGCTGGATGCTAACCGCAGGCCTAGCCTTTGCCGTTATTAACAGCCTAACTCAAATTGCTAGCATTCATTTCGGACTTACTTCTACCACCGTCGCCGTCATTCAATACGCTATCGCGTTGTTCGCTATTCTTCCTTATCTGACAACGCTGGGCATTCGTCGCGCGCTAAAAACCGACAACCTCAAATTGCACGTATTTCGTGTCTTCTTGTCTGTTATTGGTATTCAACTTTGGATATGGGCACTGGCTTACCCAGTACCAATTTGGCAAGGCATTGCCCTTCTCATGACGTCGCCACTATTTGCAACCATAGGTTCAGGGCTTTTCCTCAAGGAGAAAGTTGGAGCTGCTCGCTGGAGCGCGACCTTAGCCGGTTTCGTAGGTGCGATGGTGATTCTAGAGCCGTGGGCTGAAGATTTTAACTGGGCAACGTTATTACCAGTCGGTGCCGCTTTCTTCTGGGCATGCTACTCACTGATGGTGAAAAAGCTCTCTTCACAAGACAGCCCTTCAACCATGGTGGTTTACCTGCTGCTATTAATCACACCATTTAACATCCTGCTTGCCGCGCCAGATTGGCAGACGCCAAGCGGCGGCACAATTTGGGCTATCTTGATTGTTATCGGCGTTATGACGGCACTCGCTCAATGGGCGATTGTAAAAGCCTACTCAGTCGCTGATGCTTCGTTTGTGCAACCTTTTGACCACGCCAAATTACCGCTAAACGTTTTAGCAGGTTGGATTGTGTTTAGTTGGGTTCCACCGGGTCGTTTATGGCTAGGGGCTGCTATTATTATTGCGTCAGTTGCATTTATAACGCACTGGGAAACTAAAAAACCTTCAAAAGTGAAGAAAGTTTAAGGTTGGTGAAATAAATAGTTCAACAGTCCGTTCTATATAGATAAGAGAATTCAAACGAGGCCGTAACCATGAAGAAACCAGTCAAGATTACACTATACCGTTGGGCAGGCAGCTGGGGTCCATTTAAAGTTAACATCCCATGTGGAGAATGTACCCTTACCAAAGACATTCTGAAGGATACTTTTGAGAATGAGTTGGCCGATGTCGATGTCGAACTGGAAGTGAAAGATTGGTTGTCTCACTGGTGGGAGCCGCTAAAACTAGGCTCTTGGCATGCTCCAATCCTTGTTGTTGAAGGCAAAGTGGTCAGCCAAGGTGAAGCGCTGAATCGCGGTGTGTTAATCCAATCGGTGATCAAAGAGTGGACCAAACGAGACAGCCTAAAAGGCAACATCGTTTATGGTAAGGCGACCTGCCCATTCTGTGTTAAAGCGAAGAAAATGCTGGATGAAGCGGGTGTTGAATACCAATACCACGATGTCGTAAAAGACAGCGCCGCTTTGTACCGTATGATTCCAGAGGTAAAAGCACACATTGGTGAGAAAACACCGGTCACCGTCCCGCAGATCTGGCTTGATGGTAAGTACATCGGTGGTGCCGATAACTTAGAAGCGTGGATGAAAGAGAATGGCTTAGATAGCATCCCTAATAATGTGGTCGACTTATCCAATCAATCTGCTGGCTGAGTTCATTAAAAGCCATTAGTCAGAAGCTTAATTGGTATTTTTTGTGTCCATCCACAACAAAACAAAGCGATAACTTTCACCAATCGCTAAAACGAAAAAGGCCTTAAACTTCATCGAGTTTAAGGCCTTTTAAAATTCCGTTTTTGAAAATGCTTATTTAGCCATTTTCTTCATCATTCGCTTAAAGAACGATGGTTTCTTTGGCTTTGAAGTGCCGTACAATGCTTCGTGCATCATGTTTTTTGCTGCCATTTGACCAAGGTATGCGTGGTCTAGTTCGTAATTCATGCTTATCTCCGCACATAATCAACTTTCTTTAGCGCGGATTCCACACTTAAAACGCCCAAAAACAAGATCTAAATCACACTTTAATGCAATATTAAGCATTCATTTGCAATTAGCCTAATTTTGTCTCTGTGCTAATCAGCATTGTTTTTGTATATCAATGAGTTAACCTAAATTCTGGTTTGAGCTTAATGCTCCATTCCTAATAACAACCCAAGACATTGATTTAGACACTGATAAAAAAAGCAGCTCAATAGAGCTGCTTTCTAAAATGCTTTACTGAGAAACCTAGCTGCGCTTTGGCTGTCTGTAAGTTTTACCGGCAATTTGGTATGTGTCTTTTTGCTTCAATTCAAACATCGTTTCAAAGAACCAAGCTGCAAATTTGATTAAGTCATCGCCTTCATTCATGACATGTTCGATGTACTCTTGCTCTTCGCCTTGTTCATTTTCTTGAAGCGTCACGTGGTAAATACGCTTTTCGCCTTCCACTTCAGCAAGTGCAAATTGACCAGTCAGTGATGCAGCAGCCTCAGCGACTTCTGTATCCTCATTGGATTTCAATAGCTCAAGCGCTTGAGGCAGGCCATCTAGTGCGCAGATAGCTTTTACCAGTACTTCAAATTCATTTTGCTGCATTTTGTTCTTACCTATTCAATGGACCGAAGCATTGTAGAAAACCATCAGCACAAATACAACGTATTAACGATGGTGCGTTAAACGATAGTGAATTTAGTGTTTAGCTATATTCCACTTCAACAGTATCGCCTTTGTTGTTCATTTCGGTTGAAGACCAAAGCACTCCGCCCATGGCTGCGCCAATAATGAGGTAGAACACGCCTAACTGTAGATGAGTCGTGACCCAACTTTCTACCAGATACCCACCCAATAAACCCGCTAAACACATCTGAATTGAGCCAGACAATGCCGACACTGCGCCCGCTTGTTTCTTATGAGGTTCTAATAACATGCTGATTGATAATGGGAACGAGATGCCTTGTGCTATCGCCAACCAAGTAAACGCCCAAACTAAGTTAAAGATGGATAACTCATGAGTAAGAAGCCAAGTTCCCGATGCCAAGATAATCAAAATAGCTAGGCTCATCAGTTGGGGCGTACTAAACCTACGATTGAGTAAGTTTAAAGCGACGCTACCTATCAGTAAGCCTGCCGAAGGGACAATCATTAATGAACCATATTCAGCGGCGGTCAGCCCCAATTGCTCTTGCATTAAGAATGGAAACAACGATAGCGATACCAAACTCGCCATGTAGCTCATCCAGTTGTAACTGGCACTGGTCAACACTTGGCGATTGGTCAACAAGCGTCCGTAGTTCTTCACCACTTGGCACGCATCAAAGCGGCTCTTTCCGTATGGCAAAGTTTCATGCAGAACAAAGTAACCCAGTGTGAATATCGCTAGTAGATACAATAAAACGAACAGGAACACCGCCTGCCAACCGAGGTGAAATGAAATCCAACCACCGAATACCGGCGCAATGATCGGCATGATCGAAGCGGTCAGAGAAATATAAGACAAGGCTTTAGTTAGCTGAGGGCCATCATAACTGTCACGAAGCACACTTCGCCCAAGAACCGAGGCACTACCCGCCCCTAAACCTTGTAGCAAGCGACCAACTTCTAGCGCCGTCATATTGTCAGAAAACACAACACAAACGACTGTACCAATCAAATAAACACCCTGACCTAACAAGAAAATAGGTCTTCTTCCCACCGCATCGGACATCGGTCCGTAAAATAGCTGAGACAAGCCAAAACCCACCAGAAACAGCGTGACGAGCAGCTGTACATCTACTTGAGTAGCACTTAAGTCAGAAGCAATTAACGGCAATGCTGGCAAGTAGATGCTCACACCCACCTGCCCCGTAGCAATAATCATCATTGCTAAGAGTAACGGCGTTTTTTTAAAGGTCGATTGGCTCAAAAAATTCCCTATTCGTTTGATATTTGTTCATTAGATGAGTTTACATTCAAAACCAATAATTGATAATTAGCTAAATTGGAATTTTATTAAGTCCTAACAGGAAATAATATGGATTGGATTCTTAACGTAAAAAGCTATGTCAGAGTAGTGGAAGAAGGTAGCTTCAATGGTGCTGCTCGAAAACTTAACACCACCAGCTCGGCGATCAGCAAAAGAGTGAACTGGCTAGAAGAGCGCATAGGCACCCAACTGTTAAAGCGCACCACGCGATCAATTAGCCAAACCGAAGCAGGTGCGCTCTTTTACCTGCGAGCCAAGGATCAGCTCGACAATTGGCAGTCCATAATTGATGAGACTCGCTCGGTTAACCAAACCCCAGCAGGCCTATTAAAGATTGGCGCTACGATTGCGGTTGGCTCTAAGTTTCTGGTGCAATACATGGACGACTTCTTAGAAAAGTACCCTGATATTAAGGTACAACTCATCACCACTACGCCCGGTCAATTACCCGAGCTTGGCTTGGACTTGGTAATCAGTCGTGAACTAGAACAACTCAACTCATTAAGCTTCAAGAAAACACCGCTGTTTGAACACAGAGCCAGCTTCTATGCAGCACCAAGCTATCTTGCCAAACACGGCTACCCCACTTGCGAGCAAGATTTGGAGCAACACAACTCGTTAATTTGGGGAGAGCGTCCGACCCGTGAAGTAGCACTCACCAAAGGGCAGCGAATAACGTTAAACGGTAACTTTGCGACCACTAATCCAGAGGCTTTGTTTCATGCTGCGAAGCGAGGAATGGGCGTACTGTTAACCATCAAAGCGATGATCAAAGAGGATCTAAAGCAAGGGACATTAGTTCCAGTATTGCCAAATATTACCGCCGACGAAGTGATGGTTTACGCGTACTACCCTAAGCTTGATTACTCGCACACGCGAACCAAGCTCTTTTTGGACCATCTGAAAGACAGGCTAGACAAAGAGCGTAGCACGCAAGCTCTGTGAAATAAGTCACATTTTAATTTGAAAAGTTATACAACACGGCCAATAATAAACTTGACGCATATAGATTATACAAGTCCGCACATATACAAGATAATACGTATACCGCTTACACAGTGAATCTGGTTAACTAGGGGTAGTGGCTATGACTCAACATACGCACAATAGCATGATAGACACAGAGCGCATTGGCCGTTTGCTGAAATTGGAAGGTATCGACCTTTTAGAGTCAGCTGTGCTTACTTTACATCAGACCTTTGATACTCAATACACTAGCATCATTGAGAAGAAGTACTTCCCTGACCAAACCGTTCCTTTGGTGATCGCCCATTCTGATCATGTATTACATGACAAAATCAATGCGCGCCATGGTCACATCTACCAACAAGCCGTCAATCAAAGACACCCAGATTGCTCATTTGCTCATTACATCGTCCAGTCATTGCCAACATCGGCATTTAGGCAGGAAATCACCTCACAAAACTCCATCGCGATCCCGACTCGAACTCAAAGTGGCGAAGTGATGGGCGTGCTGTTTTCAACGTTCACCTCGCCTCTTAGCCCTGATCAGCAACAAGACGTGGTAAAGCACCATCAATTGTTCGCCGACATCATCATCCACACCTTGCGTGAAATGTGGTTTAACGATCGTTCCGAACAACTTGTAAATCAGCTTAGTTATGAGGTGTCACACGACAGCCTAACCGGGTTACTCAACCGAAGCTGTTTATCAGATACCTTAGAGTCGATTACTCAACAGAGCGTCACTCCGTTTACATTGGCTTTACTCGATATCAATAGCTTCAAAGCCATTAATGACATGCACGGCAATTATATTGGCGATAAAGTACTTCAATTTGTCGCAGAAACCTTGCGGAGAACCTTACCCGAAAGCAACCTGACTTTCCGGACTGCTGGCAACGAGTTCGCCTTCATCACCTACCATTCTGATCCGATAGCCGTGTGCGAACAAATACTGGCCAAAATTAAGCAGGGCTACAGTAGCGTTGATATCAAGATAGATTTCGACGTCAGCATCGGTATTGCCAGTTCGGATGGAGACAACAAAGACGTTGAGCAAATCATCTTCAATACCAGCTTGGCGCTTAAAGAGTGTAAACACAGCCAAGATACTCATATTCAATGTTATGACACTCACTTAAGAGTTCGTTACCAAAGAAAAACCGAGCTAGTCGCAGCGCTACGAAGTGAGCTGGAAAACCCAATTTCACAAAGCTATATCCCCGACAGCAATGGAATGTACGTAGTGGTACAGCCGATTGTGGGTCAAGGTGAAACGCAATGGGAATATTTCGAGGTACTGACTCGCTGGAAAACCGCCAGACATGGAGACATCTCACCCGTAGAGTTTATTCAAGTGGCAGAAGAGTCAGGGCTAATTGTCGAATTAGGTGAACGCATTATTGAATTGGTGTGCCGCGCTAAAACCACACTAGAGCAAGGCTTGGGCTACAAGGTTAAACTTGGAATCAACTGCTCTGCGCACGAGCTTACTGATTCGAAACGTTATATATCCTACCTGACTCGAACCATTGAACAGCACCATTTTAAGGCGAATGAGTTTGTTATCGAGTTAACCGAAACCGTTCTGTTATCGCCAACACAAGAGACAAAATCCGCGCTTAACTTTCTGAGAGGACAAGGCTTCACGATTGCACTCGACGACTTTGGTACAGGCTACTCCAGTTTGAACTACATCCACAGCTACCCTATCGATTGCATTAAAATTGATGCGACCTTTATTCGAGACTTGTTAACTAGTTCGACCTCAGAGAGCGTAGTATGGCTGATTGTTCAACTGGCCCATAGACTCGATGTATCTTTGGTTGCGGAAGGTGTTGAGAAGCGTGAGCAATTAGAAAAGCTGCACGCGATGGGATGTGACAAGATCCAAGGTTACCTCTACTCACCTCCAATGCGACCTGAAGCTATCGTTAGCTATGTCGCGCACTCAGAGCCTTTAGTTTAAACCCTTACCGAACCTTCTATTGAGAACTAAAAAGCCGCAAGAGCATCACTTAACACTGACTGTGCTTTGTGATGCTCTTGCGGCTTTAAAACAGTTTAATGGCTAGCTACTTACTAGCATTATTAACCATTGCTAGATTGCGCGTTTCTAACGCTGCCTTCAATAGCTTGTCGGCTTCATCTCTCGCGGCTGTGAATGTCGCTTTTTCCTTTTTAGGCACAGAATCGGCCATTGGGATATTCGCTTTCATCGCATCAACAGGGCGACCACGTTCGATCAGTTCATAGTGCAAGTGAGCACCTGTCACTCGACCCGTTTTACCCGATAGGCCAATACGTTGACCACGAGATACCGTTTGTCCTTTACGAACAAGGATCTTGCTTAAGTGCAAGTAGCGCGTTTTATAAGTGCTACCGTGTTGAATCACCACATAGTTACCCGCATAAGGGTGTTTACGCGTCATGATCACTTTGCCATCACCCGTTGCTTGAACAGGTGTGCCAATTGGTGTCGCGAAATCCGTACCGTTGTGCGGTGAGATTCGGCCAGTCACAGGGTGTAGACGTTTAGGGTTAAATTGAGAACTCTGACGCCAGCTACTGCTCACTGGGTAACGTTGGAAAGCACGTTGAAGGCTATCGCCATTAGCATCGTAATATTGTCCGTCGGTGTGTAAGTATGCTGACACAACGCGGTTACGATTCATGATCTTAATTGCTTCAATTTCACGTTTTCCGGTTGCAACACCATCAACATATTGCGCTTTTTGAAGCACTTCAAACTGATCGCCAGCACGTAGGTCGCGGCTGAAGTTCAGCTTGTCTTTAAGAAGAGTCACAATATGGTCAATCTCAAGGCTGTTCAGGCCAGCTTTATTCGCCGACATTGAGAAGCTGCCATGAATATCACCCACGAGAGGTTTTTGCTTCCATTCACCTGGAATAGAGATGTCTTCGAATTCGTAGCTGCCGTCATCAAGTAATCGGTAAACCACTTTGTCCGCGACGCTAAATTGAAGTTCCATTTTAGAAAGGTCGCCGGTCGCTTCATCACGCCAAAAGCGTAATGTATTACCCGGACGAAGCGTATCTAAAGCAAGGAAGTTCAAATCAGTTTCCATCACGCTCATCATCGATTTGTAAGAAAATCCAAGCTGAGTGAAGATGCTACTCAAGTTATCGCCAGATTGAATTTGGTGCTCAAACGTTGGCGGTTCGATAACAGTAACAGAAGAAGGTGACAGAATTGACTCAATCACGGTTGAGTCGGGCAAATCAAGATCGATCGTTTTCGTCAGATCCGATTGTGACGATTGCAAAGCAACACCAATCGCAGCAATAAGTGGCAGTCCCAAAATAGCTACTTTTTTTACAGGTGAAAGCTCAGCAAACGGAGAGGGAAATATTTTTGAATACACGGTAAACAGGTCTTTCTACGATATAAAGGCATAGGATATGCTTTTCAAACGCATAAATCATCAATGCATTGTCATAATATGATGTGAATCTTCCCAACTTAGCCTAAGTCATTGAGTTGCCGTAGATGAAGAGCCACTAGATAAGAAATAAAATTAACCGCTAAATTTAAAAATAAAAAAGCAGAAACGGCTAGTTTCTGCTTTCTATTGGTTGACGTTATTCCGTTTCGAATAATTAATAAACGAAGCGAATTAGTCGCTGGTTTTAAGAAAAGATTATGCGTTTACCGTCGACACTAGGCAGTTGTCTTCACCAAATTCATTTGGGATGTAACGATCGGCATTCGCATCGTTCACCCATTGTTGGTCATCAACTAGGTAGCGGAATTGAAACTCGCCATCTTTAGGTAGGCGAGTTTTAAACTTGTAAACCTTACCTTTGGCCAGTTTTTTCATTGGGGTGGCTTTCCAATCAAGAAAGTCAGCAACGATGGATACAGAGTTCGCTTCTTGAGCTTCTAGCTCGAAGGTCACTTCAACTTCATCTTTCGTCTTAAAAAAACGTTTATTAATCATTCGCAAGCTCCATTTGTAAAAATAGGCAGACACCAAGCATAAGGAGTGTCTAAATTTCATTCATCTAATTAAGATAATATGTAATTTAGCTCACATAAACAACAGATCCTTACATTCACGAAAACGTTATTGCTTACCAATTGATTGCGTATCAAAAGAAAAACTCATTAACACCTTTTCAGAAGGGGGTTCTGCAAATGATTGTTCCGCAGAATGCTGAGTAAAGCCGATAAAACCTTCCCCAGTAAGTTTATTCTGTGATTGCGAACCTGGCTGCTGAGCTACCTCCAATGTCTGAATTTGTATACGATCACCCAGTAAAAGTTGGTCGACTAACACCACACGGCTTCGTTGCTGGTCATGCTTAAACAGGCCTAGATAATAGAAAACACCGCTGCCTTGGTTAGATATCCACATCGGCGCGACAAAGAAACTCGCCTTGCCCAACGTGGCGGCTGAAAGATTATTGGTGTCTACCGTTACCACACCGCGCTCAACACCTGAGTCATAGCGTCCAAACGCGATGGCTCTAGGCTCATCAACTTCATTGATAAAAGCGTAGGCGTTAGTCTCAGGAACTTTAATTATCCATGGATTGGTCGTCTTCAAATCAAAAACGGTTTCTACGACTGGGTCATAACTCACTTGAGAAGAAGGAAACTTCGCCAAGATCTCTTCATCACTTAAGCTAAAGCGATAAATACCCGCTACTATCACCACAACCAGCATGACAATTGGAATCAGTAGAATCAGAGGGATAGGTAAGATTTTCTTTTTCATGGGCAATTATATTCTTTTGTTTTCATCCAGTTGTGCAGACCATAAAGGGCTTTAGTATAATTATCAATACAGGGTTAACCAGAAGTGGAGCATGGATGGATATCAATCATATTAAAGACAGAAATATCAGAAGTTGCGAATGCCGCTGTGGAGCAGTCAACCTAGTATGCCGAGGTGAACCTCAACGTACATCTGTCTGCCATTGCTATGAGTGTCAGAAACGCACCGGAAGTGTGTTCGGCGTTCAGGCTCGGTTCCCAATAGAACAAGTTACACTCAGCGGTGAAGTGACCTCTTTTTCACGCATCAGCGATACGGGTAATGAAGTCACCTATCAGTTTTGTCCCAAGTGTGGCACCACCATGCTTTTGCAGTCGGTTGCCGCCGCTGATTTTTATATCGTCCCGCTCGGATTATTTAAAGAGCAAGACTTCCCACTGCCGAGCTTTTCGGTTTATGAAGAACGCAAACACGGTTGGGTTAAGTTCGACCACCAAATGAGCCATTATAACTAGTTCGTCATTGAGCGTTATCTTTATCTCGTTATTGACCGTTATCTTTATATAGCAACAGTATTAAAACAAACTGCAATACTGTTGCCTAAGATCAAATATCACCGCTTCACAGCGCTAGCGTATCTTTTGTCTAGCGTTATAATCTTGCTCCTCTATTTAACCCAGGGTGAACCACATGATTTCTAAGTTACCTCGCTGGGTTGAATACGGCGCCCTTTTGTTAGCTGGTCTTGCTGGCAGTGTTAATGCTATCGGCTTACTTGGCTTCCAACATCAAGCTATCTCCCATATCTCCGGCACCATGTCTTTGCTAGGCAGTAGCCTGCTTACACCGACCTCGGCTTCTGTTCACCTCCTATTGGTGATCATGAGCTTCATGTTAGGTGCGGCGTTCAGCGGGTTCTTTATTGAAAACCAAGCATTGAAGTTAGGACGCCGTTACGGTGTTGCACTATGTATTGAGGGTGGATTGCTGTTTTTGGCGCTGTGGACACTGTTGCAAGGCTATACTTCAGGTCAGTATTTCGCTTCAGCCGCGTGTGGTTTGCAGAACGCGATGATCACCACTTACAGCGGGGCAATCATTCGAACAACACACATGAGCGGGATCATTACCGATCTTGGGATCATGATTGGCGCTCGCTTAAAGGGGATGCCTTTTGACCGTCGTAAAGCCAAACTGCTGATGTTCATTGTGGTTGGCTTTCTGTTTGGTGGTTTAAGCGGTGCTTGTCTGTTCCAGCGCTTTGAAATTTTGGCTCTGGCTTTTCCTGCCTCTTTCGCCTTCATTATCGCATTTAGCTACTGGCTCTACCTGACCTATCGAACTGAAACGCCAGTCAATTTATAAATATCTGGCAAGATATCCTCAAATTACGTAACATCCGCAACACTTTATTCTAAACTATTAATGAGTTGCAGAATAACCAGTGTGAATAGTTAGCGATATTTGATGAATAGTATTGCAAGCACTATCAATACTGGGTAATCTTGCAGCCAATGAGAAAATACGGATGTTTAGAGAATAAAAACGCCAAGGATGTGGCTTTTTTACATGTAGAAATACGAGAACAATTAACATGTCTAACAACACGAATACTGCTCAACCAGAGAAATCTAAAGGCAGTTTCTGGGTTTTCTTAATCCCATCTCTGATTGGTTTATTCCTTTTCATGGCACCAATCAGCTACCAAGGTGATCTAACGATCCCTGTCGCTATTCTAGCTAAATCAATTCAAGCGGTTTTCGGTGAATATCTAGTCCCTATCATCACTGCGATCGTTGCTTTCATGTCTGTAGCTTCAGTTTTAAGCACCATTTTTAAGCCTACATTCATTACATCAAATTCATTTTTAAACGGCCTTTTCAACCCATCTCCACTGTGGTTGCTGGTTCGTTTAATTGGTGGTGCTGCAGCCGTTATGGCTTTCTTCCAAGTTGGCCCTGAGGTTATTTGGGAAGAAAATACTGGTGGTCTGGTTCTAGAAGGCCTGCTTCCGACACTGTTCTCAGTATTCATCTTTGCTGGTTTGCTACTTCCGCTTCTACTTAACTTTGGTCTACTAGAGCTGTTTGGCACGCTACTAAGTAAAATCATGCGTCCAATCTTCAACCTACCAGGCCGCAGTGCTATTGACTGTATGGCTTCTTGGTTGGGTGACGGCAGTGTTGGTATCCTGCTTACAAGCAAACAGTACGAGAAGAAATTCTACACTCAGCGTGAAGCTGCGGTTGTTGGTACGACTTTCTCAGCAGTATCTATCACATTCAGTCTTGTGGTTATTGCTCAGGTAGAACTAGAGCACCTGTTCCTACCTTTCTACGCAGCAATCTGTTTAGCGGGTATTGTGGCAGCGGTGATCATCCCTCGCCTTCCACCACTAAGCATGAAGAAAGATACTTTCATTGATGGCAGCAAGCCGCACAAAGACGCTGACGCGATCCCAGCAGGTCACTCAACGTTCTCTTGGGGTCTTGAGCTAGCGGTAAATAAAGCATCTCAAGTAAAGTCGGCTAAATCTGTATTTGGCGAAGGCGTTCGTAACGCCGTAGATATGGTATTTGGCGTACTGCCTGTTGTTATGGGTTTAGGTACAATGGCACTGGTTATTGCGGAATACACGTCTGTGTTCTCAATCCTAGGTCAGCCTTTCATTCCATTCCTAGAGCTACTTGGTGTTCCTGAAGCGGTTGCAGCATCTGAAACGATTGTTGTTGGTTTTGCGGACATGTTTATCCCAGCAATCCTTGCGGCTTCTATCGACAACGAGATGACTCGCTTTGTTATTGCAGCAATGTCGGTAACTCAGCTGATCTACATGTCTGAGGTGGGCGCTCTACTTCTAGGCAGTAAGATTCCAGTGAACATCTTAGAACTGTTTATTATCTTTATTCTACGTACGTTAATTACGCTTCCAGTTATCGCTGGTGTAGCGCATCTAATATTCTAAATTAGATACTACTTATGTAACTCAATAAAGATTCAGTTTATAAAGCCTCACTTTTGTGGGGCTTTTTATTTGCGAAATATATACACAGTATTATTTGGAGTTCAATTAATTTATAAGCTCTGCATGTCATTTGATTTCATATCGTTTGTTCACCCCGCCTCTTTTTAATAGAAAACTGAACGCATAACTATCAAATTAATACATTCTTAATTCCTCCTTAAACTCCGTCTAGCCCCATTCCCCAACTTATTGAACCAAATACTAAAAGCAACAAATATGCGCTTTAGTGAATTTTGCATTGTTTAGGTTGTTGTATTTTTGTAGTCTATTTTGTGAAATTACATTCAAGTAAAATCCAATCTAGTCGATATATATAATTACAAAAACACGATTAACTTTAGTCTTCGCAAAGCCTGTGAGAAGGGGAAAACTCAATGAAATTTAGCCATAAGGTGGTTGCTGCATCATCAGCCTTGCTGCTAGTGACAGTATCATTGCTTTCAATACAACAACTTTACACTGTAAGAAGTGCAGTAGAAAACCACGTCAATGCGAGCCTGAAAGAGATGGTCTCGGGCGTGAAAAATACCGTCGTATCGGAGATGAACGCCAAGAAAGCGTTGGCTCAATCGACGACTGAAGTCATCGAGATCAACCCTGAAGATCGCGCTTACGTTAAAGAAATCTTAGAAAAGCCAAAGCTTAAAAACAGCTTCCTAGCGGTTGGTTTTGGTTATGAAGCAAACGGTTTCGTTATTGAAAATGATGATGGTTGGGATGCCGGTCCAGACTACGACCCACGAATTCGTCCTTGGTACATTGATGCTAAATCCAAAAACAGTTTAGTTGTTACCGCTCCTTATGTGGATGCATCAAGTAAGAAAGTCATCATATCAGTAGGTACTCCAGTTAAAGACAACGGCCGCTTTACTGCGGGTATGTTCTACGACCTAGAATTGACGAACCTTGCTACCTTGGTCAACCAAGTGAACTTGTTTGATGCGGGTTACCTGTTCCTAGTAACAGCCGACGGCACCACGATTGCTCACCCAAATGCGAAAAACAACGGTGAAACGCTATCAAGCTACATGCCACAAGCGACTATTCGTGAAGGCTCTCAAGAAATTGAAGTCGACGGCAAAATGTTCCTAGTTAATTTCACCCACATCCCTAGTGAAGATTGGTATATAGGTGCCATCCTGGATGAAGAGATCGCGTTCCAAACCGTTGAAGAATTGAAGAACAGCTCAATGATCTACTCGTTGATTGCAGTTATTCTCAGCATCATTGCACTGACTGTTCTGATTCGTGTGTTAATGCGTCCACTGGATGCGCTTAACCAAGCCATTCAAGATGTGGCGAGCGGTCAAGGTGATTTAACTAAGCGCCTAGATACCAACACAGACCAAGAGTTCTCTGACCTAGCGAAAGGTTTCAACACCTTTACTGAAAACCTGCAAAATCAGATCATTCAATCGAAAGCGATTGGTGTTGAAATTAAGCGTGGTACTGAAATCACGGTTAAAGGTGCAGGCGAATCAGCGAAAGCGATGAATACCCAACTGGAAGAGCTTGAACAGTTAGCGACTGCAATGAACGAGATGGCGGTTACTGCAACTGAAGTTGCAAACAATGCTCAAGGCGCAGCAGCGGCAGCCCGTGAAGCAGACGAAGCAACGCTAGACGGCACATCTGTCGTAAGTGACACCACTCAAGCGATTGATAACCTTTCAGCACGTATCGACCAAGCGGTTGCCGAAGTACAAGTACTTGAATCAGCAACAGCCAACATCGAAACAATTCTAAAAGTAATCAACGATATTGCAGACCAAACCAACCTACTGGCATTGAATGCGGCTATTGAAGCGGCGCGTGCTGGTGAATCAGGCCGTGGTTTCGCAGTCGTTGCCGACGAAGTTCGTACTCTGGCACAACGTACTCAAGAATCAACTACGGAAATCCGCAACATGATCGAGCAGCTCCAAGCGGGTGCAAGCTCAGTATCGAACGCGATGAACCAAAGCAAAGACACAGCCACTGACGCCGTTGAACGCGCTCAGCAAGCGAACTCTTCACTTGACCGTATCCGTGACGCGATTCAACGCATCTCAGATATGAACATCCAGATTGCTTCAGCGGCAGAAGAGCAGAGCTTAGTAGCGGAAGAGATCAATAACAACACTGTTAAGATCAAAGACCTTTCAACACAAGTATCAACAGCGGCCCAAGAAGCGAATACCGCAATGCAGCAGCAAACTGACAATGTTCGCCAACAAGACGAGCTATTGAATAAGTTTACGGTTTAACCAAGGTTTGGCTCAGTTGCCGTTTGGCTGAGTCGCCATTTGGTTTAGTTACCGAGCAATAGCTTAAAATAAAAAACCCCGATTACTGATTGCCAGTAAGCGGGGCTTCTCTTTCTAGTCTATCCAAGTTAACTCGTGACAGGCTTCAATTCATTCGTCGTTAACATCATGCATTGGTTCGATTCCACCTTGATGGTTAAATCCTTACCAACACATTCAAACACATCATCCGACAGTAAATCGGTTACCGCACCAGTCCAATTTAATGAGGCTGTTTTGCTTCGCTTCGACTTGTTGATCACCACAATGCCTTTATCGCCACGGACAAACACCAACAAATCATCATTCGCTTCAACCACACGCATCGCTTCGCCATGAACATGGTTATGGAATTGAATCATGCTTTTCATGTAAGGCGCTTGCCAGTCGTTAAGCCAACGAGGCTGACCGCTCTTGTCCAGAATACCGCTGGTGCTCAGTTCACTGTAAACAAGCGGCACACCGCCGTCTCGACCAAGAATGAAAGCATGAGCCAATCGCTCATCCACTTCATCCATCACATGCTCCAAAAACACCTCGTTATTGGGAATATCATGAGTGACCGCAAACGTGATCGCTCGCATATTCGACAGAGCCTGACCAAAACAGTATGGGTTAATCAAAGACTTAAAGCTGCCCTGCTCTTCAAATGCTTTGAAGATGGTGTTGAACAACGGGAAATCGTAAGCGCCTAAGCGAGTGTGTTTAAGATAAGGCTCAAGGAACAGCTCATACTCTTCTTCTGTCGCGCCGCCATCGGTAATGATCTCACCGAAGATGTGCATTTCTTCGCAGATGTCATCCGTCCACACCTTGCGTAGGTGTGCCAGTGTCATATGCTTTGCCGCATCAATGCGAAATCCTTTCACACCAATCTCTTTCAGTGCTTTTAGGTAGGCTCTTTGTTGTGCCACCACATTATCGTTATCGAGTAGCGTTGGCAGGCCAGGATCGCTGGCGCCACCGGTAATACGCCCGTTTTGCACTTCCCACGTGTCTTTCCAGTTCTTGATACCAAACGCTTCCACGAAGTCGTTCTCATCAAAAAGAGGCTCAGAAAGGTCACCAAACAAACGTATGGATTCATAATAGTCAGCATCTTTTTGATAAGACGCCATGTCTTGCTGATTGGGATACGTTAGATCACCGCGGATACCCGATTCGTTGGCCATGTGGTTAAACACCACATCCACATAAGTACGAAGCCCATGTCGCTTTAACGTGTCGACCATCGCTTTAAAATCTTGTGTGTCACCCAACTGATTATCGATCACACGATAGTCTTGGGGCTGATAGCGTTGCCACCATTGAGTACCAGAATTTCGATCGCAACCTTTAGGGCCGCGCAGCGATTTCATCGCCGGTGATACTAAAACAGATTTATAACCCAACTCTTGGATCAGTGGGGCGTTCTTCATTACGTCAGCGTAGCACCAGTCAAAGGCATGCAATATGACATCTGTCGCTGGTTTGCTTAACATAGCTGAACTCTCCATGTTGTTCTCCTACCAAACTCGTTTACAGCTTTTTAGAAAAGGCAAAGGCTAAAAGGCAAAGCTGCAATAAATTTCCTCAAAAATGGCATTTATTATATGAGTTACTCATTAAAAACCCTCCTCCTCCTACCAATTACTCACGGTGGATGGTTGAGGGCGTAGCACCAATTATCGCATAACGTCTGGGATGAACACTCAACCGTAGTGCTTTAAAACGCGCACAAAAGTCACAAAAAAGGAGCGTATATACGCTCCTTTTATTCAATCTAACACATATTTATAACTAAGTTCTGTAAAGAACCTTCACGACGTGCCAGCCAAATTTTGTTTTCACAAGGTGTGGTACAAGCGTCTCGCCAGAGAAACAAACCTTATCAAACTGAGGCACCATTTGACCTTTTTTGAACTCACCTAGGTCGCCGCCCTTTTTACCAGATGGACAGGTTGAATGTTTCTTCGCTAGCGTTTGAAATTTAGCGCCCTTTTTAAGCTGCGTCATGATGTCTTCTGCTAGTTCTTTATGCTTCACCAGAATATGAAGCGCTGCTGCTGTTCTTGCCATGATAATTCTCAGTTTGTTGCTGTCTGCTTGTCGACTAACCATCGACAACGAGTATTTAGCGTGATTTTAACCCAAGAACCGCTATTCTTCACTCTATAACCGAAAACAACTGCCTTAAAGGCCATTAAAAACCGCATCGCGACTTGCTGCGGCTTCCATTTCCCTTTAAATTAATCCTTATAAATTAAGCGCGTATTAAGTAGGAGCCACTTATGGCCAAACCGATCAGTAAAGCGAGTCAGTCACAGGGAATGTTGATGTTCAAGTTGTCCCTCACTCAAAGTTTTGCGATTGGCACGCTTAAGGTCAGAGAAATCGTCCCTTTTCAGCCGATGACTCAGATCCCCTACTCCCATCATCACGTGATTGGTACAGTGACTATCCGCGACCTTACAGTTCCTGTGATTGATATGTCCGCTGCGATTGGCTTCCGTCCGATAACACCCGCTGAATACCAAGATTGTGTACTCATCGTTACTGACTGTTTGAGAACAGTTGTGGCGTTCTTGGTTCGTTCAATTGATAAAATCATTGAATGCGACTGGAAGAGCATTGAATCTCCACCCACCAGTGTGGGTCGCAATGTGTTTGTAACGGGTATTACACGTTTTGAAGACCGTATTGTGCAAATGCTCGATGTGGAACTGCTGCTTTCTAAGATCTACCCAGCTTATGAGAATGCTCATATCCCGATGCTGACCGATGTAGAAAGGGAACGCCTCAAAGCATTGAACATCTTATTAGTGGATGACTCTTTGATTGCACGTAAACAGTTATCTGATGCCTTAGACAGTATCAACATCCCTTACAGCATATGTAACAACGGCTTAGATGCCATCGACCTAATGCGACGCCAAGCCAGCGCTGGCAATGCCATTGATCTTCTGGTGAGTGATATCGAGATGCCGGGATTAGATGGTTATGAGCTTGCATTTGAAGTGCAAAACGACAGCGCTTTAAGTCACGCTTACTGTATTTTGCATACCTCACTGTCCAGTGAGATCTGTGTCGACCGTGCTAATCAGGTGGGGGCGCATGAAGCGCTTGAGAAGTTCAACGCGGGTGAATTAATCGAAGCTATGCTACGCGGCGCAAAAGTCTTAAACGGCGCCTCTACGGCTGCTTAGGCTCTGTTATAGAAGCTAAACCTGGCATAGTGCTCAATGGTTTAGCTTCTTAGTCTCTTCTTTCTTCAAATCTTAATAAGAATAGAGCTAACCGTTAGTCTTTGTTTTCTGGCATAGACTTTTTCGGCATAGAGTAGCTCTTACTCACAAATTCCACTTCCTCGACTTCATTCACATGATTGGTAAAAGAGGCCAATGCATAGAGAGTGTTCGCGACTAGGTTGGCGTATTTAAAAAGAATCGGGTCTGGCGACTTTTTGCTTTCATGATGTTCAATACTCACCAAAGCTCGCACAACTTTCTTAGCCTGACAACGACACAAGTGAAGTTCACTAGACACTCGGTGTCCACCGGGTAAGACAAAGCCTTTAAACCCCCCTTCTAACTGCTCACGGATACGATGATAATCTTGCTTGAGCTCGACCAATTCAGACTCGGTGATGGCAAGCTTACCGCGCACAGAGCCATTCAAATGGTAGATGTTTGGCTGCAAGCGTTGCAGGATCTCACGAACCTGAGGCTCTAGCTCTAAAGACAACACCAATCCAACTCGGCAACAAAGTTCATCCGACAAAATCTCAAAATCACAGATAGGACTGTCTTCATAAATAAACGGGTAACAGAACTCGTCCCAATCTCGACTTACTGGTTTCACGTACCGATCCTTACATATAAATAGTCATCAAACGCCAATATACCAAACTCTTTGATTTAGACATAAAAAAGCCCTCACATTGGAGGGCTCCTAAAGAAATCGATTAAACGAGATTACTCGTTAGATACTTTTTTGTGACCTTCTTGTAGGTGAACGAAATCCACCAGATCGTCGCCTGACACTTGGTATGCCTGACCAAAGCCTTTAACGAACAGGCCGTTCTCAGCTTTAAGGTTAAACAGAGAGAAGTCTTGAAGTTGGCTCAAACCATCAATGATTTCACCAAAACGCTCTTGCATCTGGCCAATCACTTGAGTCCAAAGTTCCGTTTCACGCTCCACAACACTTGCTTGAGCATCAAACGTTAAACGCTTACGTGCGTAAAGCTGCTTCGAGCTCTCTTCGTCTTCAATCATCATCAAAGATACCTGAGGGTTCGCTTTCAAGTTACGAGCATGACGAGCAATATCAGAAATTAGAACAAAGTAACCTTCTTGGTTCTGAACGAACGGTGCGTAACTTACGTTCGGGCGACCTTCTTCATCAACCGTTGCAAGTTGAAGGGTACGGCGCTCTTGGCGAAACTCTTTAATTTCTGGACCTAGGCGACCTTGTAGACGTTCTTGTTTTACTTGCTGTTCCATGGGTAATTCCTTTCTTCACTTTCTCTGATTTATTATTTTTGCCCAAGGTTGAGCGATCATTAGCGAACTAAACGATCCTCGAGCATTGATGTCTTGTTTAAGCCACTTGGCAACCCTATGTAAGATTGCTGCTGATTATTTACTGTAAATTGAACTTAAGCTTGTTCTTTTAGCGCTTTGAAGCGTTCTACTTGGTCGGCAATAAGCTCACGCTTTTCGTTACGGCCTAGGTAAATCTTAAAAATGTTCTCACCGGTTTCACTGAAGAAGCCGAAGTAATGACTTTCACGACCCATGAACGCCTTGCTCACCAAACCGATATGTTTAACGTTATCAAGTTTAAGGTGACCATGAAGCTCGCCCTCTTTGCCCATTAGGTTGTAGTAACCACGCGCTACCTTACCTTTCGGGAATGGCGCTTTAACTTCAAAGATAGAACCAAATGAATGCACGATAGTGGTCACAGGGCCCCAACCCACTAAACCTTCTAGAATCTCTTGAGCACGGCTGCCATCTAGCATTACCGCCATGTCGTTTGGAAAAGCAGCAACCACTTCAACCTCTGAAACACCTAGCTTCTCAGCAATTGCTGTTGGCAGTAGTTTTGGCTCTTCTTCTAAAATTAGAGCTACGCGTTGTTCTAGAGTTTCTGTCATTTCTAATGTTGTATCTGTCATTGAATATGTTCCGTATAAACGAGTAAGTTATAAACTAAAAATTCGATATTAAGCGTGCTTCAAACTTGCATGCGGGTGTACGCCCGAACCTGACGCTTTAGGCGCTGGGTGCATAGCTTGGTATTCAGCGTTAAGCACTTGAATCACACTCTGCGCTAGGCTTACCGCCCAAAAGCTGCCAGCAATAGTCAGGCTCAGATAATCTTCCGAAAGCTCAACTAAACCGTTCTTTTCCCAATGCGCGAACAAAGGCTTGAGGTAGTCGAACGTATCTTGCCCCATAAATCTCGGTAGCGTACTTCTTCTAACAACACCAGAATCGAAACCTGCCTTTAATGTTGAGAAGATAGGCTCTAATGAGCTTTGCTTAGTCATCATGGCAATAGGTAATTGACCTTGCTTTATAGACTCCATGTAGCTGTCTAAAGTTCGATGCTGCATCACACCATGACCGCCGATGTTGCCACCAGCGCCACAACCAATGGGTAGAACTTCGGCATAAGTTTTCGCTAAGCTGTTGTAAATGCTGCGTTCGCGGTTATCACGAGTCCAGTGGTTTACGCTCAGTTGCTTGACCTTATTTTTTGCCATGAACTCCACAGCCGCCAAATACATGCTCGCCTTATCTGGCGTATTCGCAGGCGGTGGGATTTTTCCTTTCTCAACAAGATTAAGCATAGGTGCATTGCCCGCAACAATCAGTTGGTAGAGGTCAATGCCGTGTGCGCCAGTAGACATGTAGTCTTCTAAATCTTGTTGGAACACTTCCATAGATTGGTGTGGTAATCCGTATATCAGATCAAGAACGATTGGCGCTTGCTCGGTGCGGCTTAGTGAACTGATACGTTCTAGCACAACCTCTCGGTCATCTAGGCGCTTAGCACTACGTCGAACCTGAGTATTGAAACTTTGAATACCGAACGAGAAACGATTGAAGCCACCTTCAAGCGCACGATCAAACATCTCGTCACCAAATCGATTGATGCGCCCTTCCAATGTCATCTCAACATCGTTTGCTAGTGGGAAATATTGACGAATCGCTTTACCCAGCTGCTCAACTTGTTGAGGCGACAAATCGGTGGGAGTTCCGCCACCAATATAGACAGCGTGAAATAGTCCAGACTGAGCCCAAGGTGTTTTGGCTTTCTGCTTTAGCTCGACCATCAGTGCATCGAAATACTCATCCACCAATTTACGGCTTGCGGCATTTTGGAAGAAATTGCAGAACGTACAACGCACACGACAGAAAGGAATGTGGATATACAAGCAACGCTTATCCTGTTTTTTCCCTTCACTCAGCATCAGTTCGTCAAAGAGTTCTAACTTCTTACTGGGGTCGACCGGAATTGAACTTCCTCCGGCGTGTGCAGAATGCTTTTTCGCAAACGCAAAACGAAGCGGATCAGGGCTAGAAATGCCCAAGATTGATTCGTCAAATTTATAAATATCAAGACTCATATAATCTCTCTAAACACTTACATAGCAAAGTCTGGAAGACTATTCGCTAAAAACTGAGAGAATCATAAATACACGCAAATGATAATGCAATTGATAATTGATCTCATTTAGATTCTAAGCAATAATCCGATACAGAATTTTGATTTGGTAAAGGATTGATTGTGAACGTTCCTAGATATGTTATTGCAGGCGGTGCATCGTTAGTGATTCATGCCGCGTTGTTGTTTGTCGCTCAAGAATCCAAAGTATTTGCGATGCCTGCAGGTAGCCAATCGAACACGGTATCGATCAACTTCACTCCTAAGAGCGTTCCTTCACAAGCTCAGCAAAAAACAATCACAGAGCCAGTTAAACCTGAGCCAATAAAAGAAACCGTCTCACAAGCCGAACCAAAAACGGTTGAGCCAAAGCAAGCTAAGCCAACCCCAAAGAAAAAAGCGATCACCAATAAACCTCAACCAAAGAAAGTTGAGAAAAAAGTGATTGAGCAAAAGGTTGTCGAGAAGAAGCCGGTTCAAAAGAAACCAGTAACTGAGAAAAAGGTAGTTAAGAAAGAACGCCCAAAACCAGCCACTCAACCAGAGAAACTGGCCGACAAGAAAGTCGATAAGAATATGGACGAGTCTGCCAACCAGCCTCAGGAAGTAAATCAAGGCGTATCAAACCAAGAGCCGGTTTTGGTCACTAAACCTTCGTTCTCTGCGCGTCCTACCCCACCGAATTACCCTCGCCAAGCAAGACGCCGTGGCGTTGAGGGTGTCGCAACGTATGAGATCTGGCTAGACGCTGAAGGCAAACAAATTAAACAAGCATTAGTAAATTCATCAGGCGCGCTAATGCTCGATAACGCCGCATTAGATGCCATTAAACAATGGAAATTCTCACCTCACACTGTCAATGGTCGAGCGATTGCTCACCGAGTACAAATACCTGTTCGTTTTAGGTTGGATTAATCATGCAACAAATCAGTTACTTACAAGATCAACTTGGCTTAATGACTTGGCCTCTTCTTATCTGCTCAGCATTAACAACAATGATCATCGCTGAACGTGTCTTCCAAGTCATGCTCAGCATTGGTGTGGGCAAACGTGCTATTCGTCGTGAGCTTAACCAAATTTCACCAACCAACAGCAAAGAGATTGAAGCGCTTGCTCAGTCGATTTCAGGTAAACGCCCGCTCTTGTACAAGGGCGTGTCAATGTTGCTTGCTCACCACTCTTTCTCAAAAGGGTTACGTGAAGATGCCGCTGGGATCTGGCTACAAGAAAAACGCCACCAGCTTCATGCAGGTTTAAGACTGCTTGGTTTGATCGGCGTGATCAGCCCACTCATCGGCTTGCTTGGTACGGTACTTGGTCTTATTGAGATGTTTAAAGGCGTTGCCGCGACAACAGGCAGCATCACGCCTAATGATTTGGCAGACGGTCTTGGATTAGCAATGCGAACCACAGCAGCAGGTTTGATGATTGCGCTTCCTGCTATTTCTGGTGCTCAGCTACTAGGGCTATGGGCCGATCGAGTGCTGGCTCAATTGGAGCATACATTGAACTATGTGAATGTGTGGCTAGAAGGCATGTCGATTCAAACCAATCAGTCTTATGATACTCAAGGTAAGCCTATCAACAAAACCTCTATCGGTGATGTGAGTCAAGCATGATTAAAACGCCCCACTCATCTCACACACAGAGCCTAGCGCCAGACTTAACACCGCTGCTCGACATCATTTTTATCGTGATGGTTTTTCTATTGCTTACGGCATCAGTAAAGCTGGAGTCACTGGAAGTTGAGCTGCCAAGCTCGGATGTCAAAAACGTTTCTGAAGTCCACAAGGATTCGATTAGCGTCAATATTTTAGACCGCGAACCCTACTGGGCAATTAACGGCCAAGAATACATCGACTGGGAAAATTTCAAGATTGCCCTGTTAGAAGAGACTGGTTCAACGGATAAAAAACCGATCATCATTGGCGCAGATAAAGCCGCTAACGTGGAGAACCTAGTGAAGTTGCTTTCATTCCTTCAAGAGAACGGAATACCAGCGACTCAATTGCTCACGGACGATGGCTAGAGCGACACTCAATTTTCACGAGGTTTGGCTTCTGGTTGATAAAACTAAACAAGCAGACTAAGCCTCTCTATCGATTCGAACTCACAATGCGAACGGACTGCTCACTGAGTATCTTCGCGATACAAAAAGAAAATATAAAGAACTTATTATGAACAACTTAAACGTGCTCAATAAATTAAAGACCAAGACACCTCTTCTTTCATTAGCTGCAATCAGCCTGGCACTTAGCGCACCCGCAATGGCCAACGACGCTGAACAACCTCGAATCATCAGTGCTGGTAGTGCCGTTACTGAATTGGTTTTGGCATTAGGTGCCGAAGAGCAGTTAGTCGCGATTGATGTGACCAGCCACTTCCCTCAAGGAGAAAACCTGCCAAAGATTGGTTATCACCGAAACCTGTCTGCTGAAGGTCTACTCGCCCTAGAGCCAACCACATTGATTGGCTCGGATGAAATGGGACCAGACAACGCTATCTCTCAATTAAAATCGGCAGGCGTCGATGTAGAGATTGTTAACACTGAAGCAAACGTGGAAGGGCTATTAAAGCGTATCGACCAAATCGCAAAGATCACCCATACCGAAGACCACTCGCAGCAAGTGAAAACCGATGTGAATCAAAAGATCGCAGCACTGAAAGCGAACCAAGTACCAAGCAACGAAGCGAAGAAAGTACTTTTCCTGTTGCTGCACGAAGGTCGCCCTGCGAACGTTGCTGGCGGTGAAACTTCGCCAAACGCAATCATCGAGTTAGCTGGCGGTATCAACCCTGCAGCTCAAAGCCTAACGTCTTACAAGCCACTGTCGATGGAATCACTGGTAGAAATGCAGCCAGATGTGATTTTAGTCAGTGGTCGTAGCTACCAAAAAATGGGCGGTGCTGATGCCATCCTGAAATCGCTACCTATGTTAGCGGCAACGCCTGCAGGTATAAACAAGCAAATCATTACCGTAAATGGCAGTGCTTTGGTTGGCGGACTTGGTCTCGAGAGCCTTTCAGAAGCTAAGCGATTAAACGCTCTTATCTATCCGCTATAACTTATCTACCCGCTATAACGCGACTACCCTATTTTTACTGTTGCTAGTTCAATGCCCGTCACCAGCCTACTTTCGCAATGTTGGTGATGGATATTGAAGTTAGTGACGGACATTGAGGCCCTTTATGTTGTTACGATCCGTCCCGCTGAAAACATCGATGTTAGGCCTAGGTGCTACCCTAGTCTTCGTCGCACTGTTTTCAATCACCGTTGGGCCAATGAACATTAGCTTGGCTGACAGCGCAGCGAGCTTACTTCAGCCAAACAATGATTTAGCCCCCCACATCAACTTGGTGATTCAAGAGATTCGCTTACCTCGAACCATTTTATGCATGTTGATTGGTGCGATTCTCGCGTTATGTGGTGCTGTTATGCAGGGCCTATTTCGAAACCCGCTTGCTGAGCCTGGGATCATCGGTGTGTCTGCTGGTGCGGCATTAGGTGCAGCGTTGGCTATTGTTCTTTTCTCTGAACTCTCATTGCAATACCCGGCCTTCATGAATTTTGCGGCCGTTCCTGTGTTTGCCTTTTTAGGTGGCGCTTTAACCACACTCTTGGTCTATAAACTGGGCACGGGTAAATTCGGAACCTCAGTAACCATCATGTTGTTGGCGGGTGTGGCGATCAGTGCGCTCTCTGGGGCTGGTATTGGGTTCTTGAACTTCATCGCTGATGACCAAATGCTGCGTGATCTTTCGTTATGGTCGATGGGTTCACTAGCAGGAGCGAAGTGGTCAGGCATTTTGCTTGCTGCAGTTACGCTCGTTGGCTTGTTTGTTGTTTTCTACCGCCAAGCGATGTCTCTAAATGCTCTATTACTGGGCGAGTCAGAAGCGCAACACCTTGGTATCCCAGTTCAAAAGCTGAAACGAAAGCTGATTCTACTGACGGCTGCGGGCGTTGGTATCACAGTTAGCCTGTCTGGCATGATTGGTTTTATTGGATTGGTTATCCCACATTTAGGTCGTATGTTAGCAGGCCCTGACCACCGAGTTCTGTTGCCACTATCAGCGGTACTAGGCGCACTGCTGCTAACCGCCGCAGACATGTTCTCACGTGTGGTACTTGCTCCGGCAGAGCTACCTGTAGGTATTGTCACTGCGATTATCGGTGCCCCATTCTTCTTATATCTACTATTTCAACAGAAAGGGAGAATCCTTTAATGTTTCCTTCAGCTTTAAAAGCGACCGATATCGAAGTGAAGTTCGGCAGTAAAGTGATATTAGATGGCGTTTCTATTGAGATTGAAGCGGGAAAGGTAACTACACTGCTTGGGCCAAATGGCGCAGGTAAAAGCACGCTGCTTAAAGCTTTATGCCAAGAGATATCAAGCAACGGCGATATTCAATACTTTGGACACAGCAAAGACAAGTGGCCTTCTCACAAGTTAGCTAAGCACCTTGCTATGCTTCCTCAACACAGCACCTTGACCTTCCCATTCTTGGCACATGAAGTTGTCGAGCTTGGTGGGATTCCTCTGCAAGAATCCAACAAAAAACTAACTAGCATTGCTAGCCAAAAAATGGATGTTGCTGATGTGACTCACCTGAGTGAAAGGCTTTACCCTTCACTATCAGGCGGTGAAAAGCAGCGAGTGCACTTGGCTCGAGTATTAACTCAGCTTCACCACTCTGGTGACCAATGTATTTTGATGCTTGATGAACCAACCTCTGCACTGGATCTTGCCCACCAGCACAACACCTTAAAGATTGCGAGAGAATTAGCCGATAACCACAATGCCGCGGTTATCGTGGTTTTGCATGATCTCAACTTAGCCGCGCAGTATTCCGATCGATTGGTGGTATTGAAAGATGGCAATTTGGTGTGTGATGGCAAGCCTTGGGATGCACTGAAACCTTCGATGATAGAAGATGTGTATGGTTACAAAAGTATCGTAGAAAAACACCCAACCATGAGCTTCCCTCAGGTTCACCCCGCACAATAAGTCCGATTAAGGAGCGACTCGTTTTGAGTATTCGTTCTTGATAACAATGACGTAATCCTAAGCCTCGATTTGTTCGGGGCTTTTTATTGGCTCACAGCCACTCTCTCGGCTTAAACTCAATTTTATTAATAACCACAACAGCAAGCACCAAAACGACTCACCTTGAGCATTTGAGGCTCTAGAAATGAACTCTACTTGTTAGGGTTACTTAGCTTTTAACACTGAAGAGAAAAACGCACAAGAAGTGAAACGGCAGGCACAAAAAAAGCCCCCGCAGGAGCTTCTTTTATTGAGTGCTGATTATTGGCTCATACGAATCAATGATTTACCAATCAACCACTCTAGTTCTTTACCGCTAGTATCGCCAAACTGAGTTTCAGTCAGCTTGTATAGACGATCAATACCGTTTGCAGCGAACTCATGTGCGCTCTCAGCAGTAACGATATGATGGAAAAGTAAACGTAAGATTGCTAGGAACTCAGCGTCTTCAAGTGCTGCAACCCAGCTAGCTGAAAATGCGTCAAGGCCATTTTCGAAGTCAATGTGTTCCATGAACATCTTGAAAATACGACCGTCTAGAGCAGCAGTAAAATCCGTTTTCTTTGGAAAGTGATGACTTATACCTGTACGAGAAACACCCGTTTGTTGACTCAACGTCGTGTATGACATCTTGTCGTAACCCAATCTCAATAGCTGGTCTACAACGGCATCCATGATCTTCTGGATCGTGATTTCTGTATCTTCTTTACTACGCTTTGGCATATTCAGGCTCTTCTCTTTGTAAATCCATCTAACTCAATCAAATGAAGTCAGAATGAAAATCGTTATCAGCATTATGTGAGCAAGATGTTTTTTCGCAAGTATTTAGAACTAAATGCACACAAATACTATGTACGAACAATTTTACAGTTATATCTCTTTGGACACTTTGTCTAATTATTCTTCGAAAATCACCTTACAATCCTAAGTCGATAATTTTAAATAACGACTTCGAATATGAAATACCCAACGAAAAATTCATTGTATAAATACCTATCAAGCGATAGATAGTCTTATAAAATCATTCCTGACGCAACTAAGTGAATGATATTCTGACAAATTAATAACATTCCTTTTCAACAAAACGCGAGGTAAATCACATACATATTTATCGGCGCGAATGTAGATATTCATTAAACACCTTAACAAACAACATAGCATACCAGTATAAATTAGTTCAAAGGTTTTAATTTTTGTAGATACAGTTCAAATTGCTCGTTAGAATAACCTCAGACTTTGTAAGAGGATTATTTATGAGCCAAGATATTGGTAACAACGATGTATGTGAGGCTTGCGGCTGTGCAGGCGAAATCGGGTTCATCATTAAAGAAGGCGACGATGTTGCTGAAGTAACGGTTTACGGAAACTCAAAAGCACTGATTGAAGCTGAGTTTGCTAAGTATGTTGAACTTGCTAAACAAGTGTCTAGCAACGTTGAGTTCGAAGCATCAGAGATGACTGAAGAAAGCACAGAGTTGCACGCTCGCTTTAAATTTGAAGTTAGCGCTGAGAAGATTATTTTTGAACTTAAGACTCGCTCTCTAGCGCGTTAATATAAGCATTTATATGCTTATTAAAAGACGAGTGAATTACTCGTCTTTTTTTAATTGAACCCAAGCCAGTGACCCATTTTGCTCAAAATCGTTTTCTGCAGCGCACTGAATCACTACGCCCCCCACCTCTAACACTGCCCCAATGCTATAAGCCTTGTCATCGTAATAACAAACTCGTTGCTGTTGACCGCCTTGTGTCACCACCACCGCAGCTTTACCGGGCGTTGAAATTACTTTGTTGGCACTCGCAGACATTGAGCCAAACACTGAAGCGGCTATCAGAAAGACCTTAATAATTCGTATATTTACTCTAATCATTAATTTACCTATCATCTTTGCTCCATTCCTCGTTAATCTACCGCCAAATGGGTAAAACACTATGCGAGATTAATTTTTCCATTATAGTGTAAGCGTCTATCGTAATAAGAAGCCTGTTATGCTCAGAATAATTGCACTTATTATTGGTTCCTTAACCATAACAAATGTCAGTGCTGAACCACTCGATCACTATCAAATATTGAACCATCTCGATAATTACGGAAACTTATATCTACGAAATAAGCCTTATACATCACTTCCAACTGGCTTGGTGGTAGATGGTAATCTCAATATAGAGAATACTGCGATCACACGCCTACCCAAAGGGTTAGAAGTGAACGGCAGCCTTAAAGGCTCTAACAGCCAACTCGCTCGAGTCCCGAGCGGGGTTAAGATAAAAGGTTACGTCGACTTGATTGGCAGCCAAATCACCAGCTGGCCAAGAGGTGTAAGAGTGGGCGGCTTTATCAACCTCACCGACACTCCACTGGAAAGGCTACCGAATGGCTTTAGAGTAAAAGGCGATCTGAACGTGATCCGCACTCCTTTAACCGAGTTACCCAACGGGATCGTGATTGACGGCGACCTTTATATAGGTGGTTCTGGGATTACAACATTCCCCGAGACCATGACAGTCAAAGGCAACATCTATCTGGGCGGCAACACCGTAACCAAATGGCCAACCAATCTAGATCTCGGTGGTGCAGTCGCTCGCTAATTCAGGCTAATGCTCTAATGCTCTAATGCTCTAATGCTCTAATGCTCTAATGCTCTAATACGTTAATGCTCGATCGCAGCAACAAATGGTGATTCAGAAACAAAAAAGGAGCCCAAGGCTCCTTTTTCAATTCAATCAAGTTGCTAATCAACTAGCAAGCTAACTAACGCTCGTTAACCAATGTTCTTCACTGGGTTGGCGTAGCTATCGATCAAATACTGACGCGCACCTTGTGGCAGGCTCGACAGTTTAGCTTCAAACTCTTGTTTAACGGCCGCTGTAATCGACTCATCTTCTTTTTCTGCTGCCAGCAAGTTTACTGGGAACAGTTTGTAGTTATCGTGGATCTGACGATCGATCTCTTCAGCAAGCGCTTCAGGCGTATCAAAATCTTGGTCGATAACCTGACCGAAACCAACGTGAACGCGTCCTTTATCACCGATGATGCCTTGAATGATACTTTCGATATCTTCAAACTCACCCTTTTCGTAACTGCCGTTTACGTCTTTTTCGAAAAGCTCTATCGCTTTAGCCGTGTCACATGGGTCGTTCTCGTAAGAAATAGCCACAGGAACAATCTTCAATGACTTCACGTATTCAGGGAAAGCAATTTTTTGCTTACGTCCTTCAACGTGGAACATTTTCAAAATTGCTGGCTCAGTAAAATCGTTACCGTCTTTCGCACGACCTTCCTTTTGAGCGATCCAGATTGAGTTGCCCGTTTCTAGAGAGTGCTTAATGTAAGAAGACAACTGCCCTAGCGCTTTCATCATCTCACGCGGTCCTTTCAAAGAACGCTTTACGATGAAGCTCTTGTTTAAACGCATCAATTCAGTCGCACATGGCTTTTTCAACAGGTTGTCTCCGATAGCGATACGACAAGTCTGATGATTATTTTGATGCAGAGCGTAATTTACTAACGCAGGATCCATAGCAATGTCACGATGGTTTGATACAAACAGATAAGCTTGGTTCGCATCCAGTGACTCGATACCAGTGTACGTCACACCGTTAGTGGTTTTCGCTAACGTGTCGCGTAAGTACTTTTTCACTTCAATCTGAATGGATTCAACGCTAGTCAGCTTGCTCCACTTCATTTTTAAGTACACACGCAAAATCGGGCTCATTAATGCTTTGAACCAAGACGCATGGTTTGAAAAACGGTAGTGCAAGATTGCACTGATAAATTCTTCATCATTAATAAGACGGTTTAGTGCCGCTGGAATTTCATCATCGCCGTAAGGACGAATATCAACATATGGATCGGTTGGAGAGGTCATTTTTTAATTCATATAATAAAAAGCTGGCTCATTCTACGCGTTGTTTTGACTTCTCGCAGCTACAGAGCCCATACTTTTGACAAGGTCAGACCAGAAACATTGAAAATCCCCTGTTATTGTTGGCATTCTTTAAGATTAACGGTAATCTTGACGCCCCAAAATTAAGGTACTATCTATGAACTTCGCTATTGAATATACATCGGCTTACTTTTCACACTTGGTGATCACACCACGCAAGAAAGTACTTAAACATAGCCTTGTATCGGTTCAAAGTGGCTTGGTTTTGATTAAGTTAGGCAAACAAGAGTATGCCGTTGAACCAGGACAAAGCGTCTGGATTCCACACGACTGCCTAACGTCACTGACCTACTTTCCAAACACTCAGGTTAACCGTGTCGATTTTTCTGTTCGTTTGACGGATTCATTCCCAAGACAAGCGGGTTACATTACGCAAACCAACCTCTCTTCGGCACTACTAGAAAAACTAGAGCAAACCAAAGCTCGCGCTTCCAATGCCAATAATACGGAACAAGCGTTTAAAGATATGCTTTCTGTATTGAAGCAAGAAGTGTTGTCGTTTAAACCACTGCTTTGTGAAAGTGCTCTTTCTCAGCGATTCAATCAATGGAACATTGATGATTCAAACCTGCCACAAGAGCACACTCTGGTGATGGTGATGCGAGAAGCGAAGAAGCGCATGCAGTCAGGTCAAAAACGTTCACTTGTGATTGATGATCTGTTCTCAGGTAAAGAAGAAGAGTTCGAGCAACTGTGTATGCTTGTTTTTGGTGAAGATTTATAGCTTGCCGGAAAGTGAGTGCTGGTATTAAAACTCGCAAGCCAGATACTAAAAAGCCGCAAAAACTGAGTTTTTGCGGCTTTTTTAATTCTTACTATTTAGACGTAGATAGCAATCTATCTGTGTATCTGCCTGTCTAAAATGGCAACTCAACCTGCATCATTAGGTCGGCGTCACGTGAGTCGTGCCAACGATAATCAAAGCGCATACGCGGCTGCCCTTCGACTTTCTCGCCAAAACCGATGCTGAGTTGAAGACCATGATTCATCAACCACTCTTCAGTCGACATATCATACTGCTCATCTTCAAGGTCTTCTGGAAACCACATACCCAAGCCAACATAGTTTGACTCAATGCTTTGTGTCAGCAATGGCGAGTCTTTGGTTTGAAGAACCCAGTCAGACCAATAGTCCGGTGTGCTTTCCGGTTCATCATCGCTCAGCCCACTGATTTCCATCATACGTTGGCCAAAAGACTCAATGCTGGTCGAGAAATCTAGACAATTGTCATCTTCATCAGAAGTCAGCATGATTGAATCTAAGCTAAAAAAATCACACTCAGCATACGCAGGCATACTACATGCTGCCATGATCAACGTCGCTGGTATCGCGCTCTTTAGCATAGTCCTCTGACCTCTTGATTAGTGAACTTACATTATCTGATACAGTCCACTATCTTGCAACATCTTTGTAACTGACTTTGTACTCAGTTTTGCCACATCGCTTCCACTTATCAGTGCATTACGTATGTCTGTACTGCGAATTTTCACTTTTTCAGGGCAAGCCATTACAGACCACTGCTCAGTAATCTCATCTGATTTATAGAAAGATGAGAACTTAAAGAAGTTATCTGGGCCAATAACAAACGTCAGTTCAGCGTCACGATGTAACTTTTGCAGTTCACTGAGTACAGCAAAAGTCGTCACGCTTTCGCCGGGTGTAAATAAGCTCTTTTCGATCAACGAAAGCTCAACTTGATCCAGTGAAAGATCACTGATAAATGCATTAACTAACTGACATCTCGTATCAAAGTCTAGCATCTCTTTTCCCCAAGCATGGGCAATACTTGGAACGAGTAGAATTTTGTCAAAGTGAGCCAACGAATCAATCACACTTTTATGCCCTAGGCTCGGTGGATTAAACGCACTACCGAAAATGGCTATTTTTTCCATTGTTTATTACTGCCTTCTCTTTCTAAGCTTGTGCAAAGAGGTTTTTAAATCGGATGATTTAGGTATGATAACACTAGATTTTTAATTTGCTTGCAGGAAAGGAATACGAATGGAACAGTTAATTCGTGACGAAATGCGCGTACTACCTTCAATTGACCCTCACTTCGAAGTGACTCGTCGTGTGGACTTTATTAAAACGAAACTTCAGCAGTCAGGCTGCAAGTCTCTGATCCTTGGTATCAGTGGCGGTGTAGACTCAACGACCTGTGGCCGCTTGGCACAAATGGCCGTGGATAGCCTGAATGAAAACTCTGGCAGCAACGACTACCAATTCATTGCGGTTCGCCTACCTTACGGCGAACAAAAAGATGAAGATGAAGCACAACTTGCTCTCTCTTTCATCCAGCCTTCTCAATCTGTTTCTGTAAACATCAAAGCGGGTGTTGATGGGCTTCACGCAGCATCTCACGTTGCACTTGAAGGTACAGGTTTACTACCAACAGACTCAGCAAAAATCGACTTTGTTAAAGGTAATGTGAAAGCTCGCGCTCGCATGATCGCGCAATACGAAATTGCGGGTTACGTTGGTGGTCTTGTGATTGGTACTGACCACTCAGCAGAAAACATCACTGGCTTCTACACCAAACACGGTGACGGTGCATGTGATTTAGCGCCTTTGTTTGGCCTGAACAAGCGTCAAGTTCGTGAACTTGCAGCAACGCTAGGTGCGCCAGAGCTATTGGTTAAGAAAGTGCCTACTGCCGACCTAGAAGAGCTTGATCCACAGAAAGCCGACGAAGCAGCATTGAACCTTTCTTACGACCAAATCGATGATTTCCTTGAAGGTAAAGAAGTCCCTCAAGACGTGTCAGACCGCTTAGTAGGCATCTACAAAGCAACACAGCACAAGCGTCAACCGATCCCAACGATCTACGATTAATTGTTTGAATTAATCTTAGAATCAAAAAGGCCGGAAGTTCATTTCAGTGAACTTCCGGCCTTTTCTATTCAATGTGCTTTTCTTTCTGGCCTTCCGACCTACCGAGTTAGTCTACAACTTCGATATCAGTTTGAGGCACACTGCAACACGCCAGTATTTGCCCCATGTTGCGTTCATGCTCTTGCAACGCCGGTACATCAGGTTGATGAACTTGCCCAGACTCAAGGGTCACTTTACAAGCACCACAGAAACCCGCGCGACAGCTTGATGCGATAGACACACCTGCCGACTCAGCTTGCTCTAGTAGTGTTGATTGGTTGTTGCCTTCGAACAGGTAGCCGTTAACGCTCAACTGCAGTTGCTTCACCGCTTCTTCCGTTGATTGAGCAACACCAAACGCTTCTTGATGATAATGCTGAGGATTCAGCCCCATTTGAATCAGCAATTTCTTGGCATTATCCATAAAGCCGTCAGGGCCACACACGAATGCTTGGCGCTTATGAAGGTCCTCAATTTTGGCGACATGAGACACACTCAAACGACCTGACAAACCATCCCACTCTTTCGTTGGTTGGCTTAGTGAATAAATCACACTTAGACCAGCATGTTCGCGAGCGATCTTATCAATCTCAGCTTGATAAGGGATATCTTCTTCACTGCTGCATTGGTGATAGAAAACCACATCATCAATTTGACCATGGTCTGCCAAGTAACGAAGCATCGACAACATAGGGGTGATGCCGCTTCCCGCTGATAACAGCAGTAATGGATGTGTTGGGTTATCTTCTAAGTAGAATGCGCCATCTGGATTCTGAGCAACTAGCGCGTCACCTACTTGGAAGTGATCATTGAGCCAGTTTGAGATTTGACCATCGTCCACTCGCTTCACGGAAATCGCCAAACGACCTGCGCGTGAAGGGCTAGAAGATAACGTGTAACGACGAGACACTTTCTCGCCATTAATTACCATTTCAATCGGTAGATGTTGCCCTGGCTGATAGCTTGGTAATGCGTGGTTCTCTTTCGCTGGCTCTAGCCAGAACGTCGTAAAGTCTCGAGCGATCTCTTCACGCTCAACGCAAGTTAAGTGTAGCGATTCTACCCATGTATCTTGGTAGTGCTCTTTTTCTTTAGTTTCTAATACTTCAACAACATCACCGGCTTTGACTAAGCCTTCATTTTTAGCCACAAGGTTTTGGCCAAAGAAAACGCCACCACGTTCATTGGCTCTGAACGTAGAAAAGGTATTGAGTGGCTCTTTTGTTGCTCTGAATTCGCCGCTCTCAACATCGACTGTCGTTAGGATACAGCGCTCACAAGGCTTCACCGCTTCGAATTCAACCTCACCAATTCGAATGCGCTTCCAACCATCTTCAGCAAACGCTTCAGTGTTTGAGACGACAAAATTGGTGCGGAACTGATCCATGGAATGCGTTTCAGGACTACGGCGATTCAACTCATCAAGCGAAGCTTGGCTGATGATTAACATCGGGTAACCATCGGCGAAACTGACATTCTGACCAAGCTTTTCTCGAACACGATTAGATTGCTCACCACAGAACAGAAGTTCTACGCGAACACCAAGCACATCGCTAAACCAATCATCCGCCTCGTCGTTGGTGGTATACGCAGTGAAGCTATCTTTCCACACTGTTGCAGGCGCTTCTTGCATCTTGAAGTTTGCATATTTTAGGCGCAGCGGTTCTTTGCCTTCGTAAGTAAAAATCAAACCGTCTGGCTGCAAGCTAGAAGACACCTTGACCATTTTAGGGTACTTACGCGCCGTCACCATTGAGCCGTCAGCCAAGGCCAACATAAAACGTCTGTCGAAGGTAAGGCCCTGTTTTTCGACCCAAGCAGAAGAGAGTGCAATCCCACCTACTGATTTAACCGGAAACACATTAATTTGAGATAAGGAGGGCTGTTGACCTGAAAGCTCTTGCTCCAAAGCCTTTTGATCCAAAGGTGACTGCGACATAACGATTCCAATGTTTTGTTGTTTGTCCCAATGCTAACAAATGGTTATAAATAGATAAACTGGCAGGCATTAAACACTTGATACTAAGTAGGCATGATTAAACTAATAGAATGGCATTATGTTCCGGCAAACCTAAAACTCTTGAAACTAACGATGATGCTTTACACACTAAAAGTAACCCGAATTTATTCACGCTATTTTTAAGTAGATCAGCAATATGCTGCACCTTGTTTCGACAATTGACTCAATGAGCCAGGTTTGCCTAAGTGATAGCCCTGAAAATAATCTATGCCCTGCGATTGTGCAAAACGTAAATCTTCATGGTTTTCTATACCTTCAGATAACAATTCAATCTGATACTTCCGAGCTAAAAATCTAAGACGCTCCCAAAAGGTCGAATTATCACTCCGGTTTCTCATTAACGACCGATCTATTTTCACTATGTTCGGTTTAACAACCCTAATCAGTGCTTCACCAGTGTTATAACCACTGCCATAGTCGTCTATCGCGATTTTAATTCCAAGACCACGACATACTCCAAACTGGGACATCATCCTTTTCTCGTCAATGCCAACCGGGTATTGTTCATTCTCAGTAAGCTCAATCCATAAGGTTATACCCAACTTATTACATGCTTGCCAAATTGGGGAAATATCACGTAGAAAAGTGAAACTTAAAACGTGATCAGGGGAGATATTAATAGTCAGAAAATCAATCATTTTCTTCTGAGACAATAATTCCTCGGACACTCTTAACAAGAATATTTGAGTAAACCATGCAATCTTCTTAGAGTCTAACAGACAGCGAATTGACGATTCAACATCGTGCCCTTTTTCCCAACGTAACAAAACCTCAGCACCGACAGTTCCATTGCCATTAGTTATCGGTTGAAAAACAGGATAAAACAATCCCTGATTAACATCGTCAATAAGTGCTTCGGCTTGTAAATTTTCAGACAACATATTCGTATTCATAAACAAACCTCTTTTTGTGATTAATCCATACTACAGATCAATAACTAGCAAGGATTAGCATGAACAAATCATATGTAGCTTTACATGCCTACTTCTTAACCGTGAAGACAAACTGCATAAGTAGTTAAACGAACTCCTGTACAAATACACAATGCCGTTTCAAAACGGTAATCTCGAGTCTGTTACTTTTAGATAGGTTATTAAAAACGCCATAAACTATCATAGATGACTATACTTCAATTAGATCAAATTACGCTTAGGGATAATGTATGTTTGGTGACTATTTAAAGGAATTGAGAGTCTCACTAGGTCTTACTCAGAGTGAGCTTGCTGTTAAGTTAAACCTTGCAAATGAAGAGTTTCGCTCTGTAGACGTGGTAACTCTCAGTCGTTGGGAACGAGGAAAAACCAAACCAACACTTGCAAAATGCCTAAGAATCTTGCGTTGTTTACAGGTTGACCTGAGTGACTTTTATGAATTAATACCGAATCCAAACGAAACAAAGCTACTAGACGAGATTGAACAACTTCGTTTTAATAACAGGGTAACGAAGCTTTCATCATTAAGTTATGAAGAGCCACAATCAGCTTTAATTACTGAGATGCCACTTCTTTTGAAAGATGATGACAAGATACTATCTAGCCTTAAAATCTTTTACGAAACAGCCATCCATACACCGAAGGTTTTTTTCGACATTAATCTATATGACTACCAACAAAACAAACGAGCTATTTTAAAAAGATTTATAACAGAAAGCGGGCAGTTGGTAGGTCACTCACTTAGTTTTATATTCGAAAGTGACTATTTTGACAAAGTTACTCATTCAAAAATCATTGATATCGACCTGACAAAATCTGTCAGTTATAAAAATTCGACTAAGTTATCGGTTTGTAATTATAATCGTTACTCTTCTAATTTCCAGATATTTCGATGTATGTTAGTTTCTCAATTTATAAACCTAATTCACTATTCAAATGTTCAACGTTATTATTTCTTTAATACATGGCCTGAAAGCGGACAAATTTTAGAGCAACTTGGATTTAAGAAAATAGCATTTGATATTGAGTCAGAAAAAGGAGGTTTTAAATTAGGCAACCGCTCATTCGAACATTGCTTATACGAAATTGATACAGCGACACTTCTTTCTCAACCCGAAATAATAACCCTCATAAAAACAACCCAGTGGGATAACCAATACTCAATCAAAAATCATTAGGCATAGCCAAACAGCCTTTAACTTAAGATGCCTACCATCTTAAGTTTCTACACATAATAATACTTCGCCTTATGCAAAAGATTGGAGAAAACTACTGTGTTTGGCGAATACTTAAAAAAATATCGAATCGCGAATGAACTAACACAAAGTCAAGCAGCTACAAAGCTCAACTTACTCGGAGGAGATCTATCGAACATTGATACCGTTACACTTAGTCGATGGGAAAGAGGAACAACTAAACCAACTCTTAGCCGTAGTATTCGTGTTTTGCGAGAATTTACCAACGATCTTGAGCCTTATCTATCTAAAGTTAGTCATTTACAACATCAAGACCCTAGTTCTAAAAATAGAGTTGATCAATTCAATACTCTGATGGAAGAGAAATACCGTAGTTTAAATAACTTGATCGCCAGAGCAAATTATCAGTCAACATCGATGATCGAACACAATCCTGTTTGTGAATATCCGATTGGAAATTCTAATGATAGTGAGATTGTAAATTCTGTACTTGTTTTTCATGAGAAAACCTCTGATGAGAATATTAAGCATGGACTCTATAAAATCGATTTTTTAAACTATTGCAATGAAAAACGTTTCATTGCCTATAAATATGTCGACAGCGTCACAGGGGAGCTATTAGGACATAACATAGGCACTATATTCACGACTGAAGGTATGATCTCCGAAATTGAAACACTTTCTCAAAAGTCGATTAATGAAATAGATTTAAGAAAAACCGTTCCTTATAATAAAAGCCGAAAATTAGCTTATTTTGCGGTGAGCCAGCATTCGCTGTACGAGCGACCTTTTCGTCTACAATTAAATAGAGAATTCAGGTTTCTAGCAAAACACGCTAACATTACCGACTACTACACAACAGTTGCTATAAAGAGCTCAGCAGAAGTACTCGAAAAAATGGGATTTTCTGTTGTTTCGTACGAGAAAAAATCAACCAACGGTGCAATCAAAATTGGTAAACACTATTATTCTAAAGCTTTAATGCACATAAAAACAAGCCAGCTATTTACTCAACCCGAGTTCTTGAACTTGCTTACAGGCTGTCAAACCTGTTCAAACCCATGCTAAATTAGCTCTCAGTGTTGCTAAGCGGTCTCTTTCCGCGCACATTAACAGGAGTACCAATCCATCGAAAGATAGTTCTGATGGATGAACTCCTGCTTGCTTCAATCTTTCAAAACACAGCTCTACAGTTTTGACATTCGTATTCGATATTATTGAACCAATATACCTCATTATTTTCCCACTTAAATTATCAGTACAATCTATATACTATGTAATTAAGCGATTGAGTATTAAAGCATATGGTAAAAAGTTAGAATCTAATATGCTATGTTCGCTTGACTACATGTCAACCTCACGAACAATTACATCATCTACTTCATTGTTTAGTAATGTTACATAACGGCGTTGTTGCCTAAATCAATTGAACCTTTTTCGAGTCCTGCGATCTGATC
>NZ_JBGOOD010000036.1:0-49843 GCF_041439475.1 Vibrio sp. 1S139 | reverse complement strand
CGGTATCTGTGTTGAGGCTTGAAAGTCAATGAGTCGATTTAAAGACGCTTACGATATAACTATACTTTATCATTGTTATTCCGTGATGGTGCTCAAGAGATAGTCTCTGTTTACGTTTTTTTACTTGAAAGCTATGCTAATAAGGACATAATGAACGTAAAGTTTACGTAGGTGGTGAAGGTGTTAATGTGAGCGAATCTAAAACAGAGACTGACTTAAAGAAAACAACTATACATGAAGCCGCAAAAATCGCGGGTGTATCAATAGCTTCGGTTAGTCGAGCTTTGAATAATAAACCTGGTATCAGCGAGAAAACACGTAAACGAATTTTAGATATCTGTAAGGATTTGGGTTACGTGCCGAGTACATCTGCGCGAGAGTTAATGGGAAATCATAAAAATACCATTGCTATATCTCTTGGGCCGATAGACTTCTACGCTTCTCGTTATTTGGGAATGCTTTGGCCTTCACTATCAGCTGCAATTCGTAACTCTGGTCGTAACTTGTTACCTGTGAGCTTTGGGGAAGTTGACTTACAGCAAGTTGGTGGTGCGATTTTACTTGGTATGACTACCAATGACCCACGTGTTGAAACCTGTAAAGAACTGGGTTTGCCATTCGTATGTATTGGTATGAGCGAAGGGTCCTTCTGGGTTGCTCCTGATGATTTCAACGGTGGTCGGGAAGCGACGCAACACCTAGTTGATAAAGGGTTAAGCGACATTTGTTTCGTAACACCAACAACTTATGGTGATGGTTATCAGTTTCGTCATCAAGGTTATATGTCGGTCATGGCGAGTAATGCGCTACCTATACGTGAATTGCGCACTGGGCATGATCCACTGGGAGAGATTGCCGCATATCGTTACTTTGTTTCTATGGATAAGCAACAACTCGAGCGCCACCAAGGGTTTGTTTGTGAGAGTGATGAGACGGCTTTGGGGGTCATTGCTGCGTTAAAGGATCGAGGCTACAAGATACCGGAAGACTTTTCTGTCGTTGGTTATGATGGTTTACCGGGAATTTCAAAAATGCTGACTACAATTGTTCAAGATACGGACAAAATAGCAGCCAAGGCAGCTTCTATGCTTGAGCTTGCTATGTTAGGAGAGCAGCCAGTAGGAGCTGTAGTTCCTATAACTCTGAAGCTCGGGCAATCGACGTAAACCAACAATATTAATTTTATTAACATGGGTATATCGAAAGGTATACCCATTTTTTATTCAATAAAGAAAACTTTACGTTATTGCGATGTGTTAAGTTATGAGATTAAGAAAATAGAGGCTTTTTTATAGTTTTTTCTGTTGGAGAAGCCCAATACCTGGCCAAAATAAGAGCAAGATCACTAAAGTGGATTACTGTAACTTAACAAAAACGAAAATGTGACCGGAATAACGTAAGCGTTTACGTTAGGTGTGCATAATACCCTCAGATTTTGAAATTAATGAACTGAGGGCAACATGAAAAAAACAATATTGGCAGCATCCCTACTTGCTGCAAGCCTGTCTGCAACCGCAACTGAAAAAACAGAAATTACTATTGCTGGCTGGGGTGGTAATGATGTCGTTGTATTGAATAACTTGGTCAAAGAAGTATTAGCTGACGATTTTGCAAAATCGGGGCTAAGCGTTAAATACCAAGCGGTAGAAGGTGACTTCTCTCAGTTTATAACCAACTCTTTATCGGCTGGTACTGCACCAGACGCATTCTACGTTGACGTGGTTTTTGCTAATACCCTCGTTAATTCTGGCAAGGTAGCAGCAAACAGTGATTCACTCGCTAATGTGAGCTCTGCAGTCATTCCAAGCCTAAATAGCGCGTTTACGTCAAATGGTAAACAGTATGGAATTGCTAAGGATTTCAATACGATCGCGCTGCAATATAACAAAGATATTTTCGATGATGCAGGCGTTGATTACCCAACAAATAGCGATTCTTGGGAAGATTTACGTAAAAAACTGATCGCGGTGAAAGATGAGCTAGGTGATGAAGTATCAGGTATCTGTGTTATGCCTGATTACGCGCGTTTTGCTCCATTCGCACTTGCGACAGGCTGGAAACCTTTCAATGAAGAAGGCAAAACCGTACTGGATGAGAACTTCGAGCGTGCATTCAATTTTTACACGGGCCTTGTATCAGAAGATGAAGTTGGCATTTTGGCAACAGACTTAGGTCAGGGCTGGGGTGGTGGTTGTTTTGGTACAGAAGAAACGGCTGTAGCGCTTGAAGGTAACTGGATCAGTGGTTACTTACGCGACAAAGCGCCAAACCTTCCTTACGGCACAACACTAATGCCAACAGATCCGAAAACCGGTAAGCGCGGCAATCTTCTATTTACTGTTGCATGGGGCGTAAATGCAGACGGCAAAAACGTAGAAGCAACTCAAAAAGCCGTTCAGATCCTTACTAGTCAAAAAGCGCAAGAGTGGGTATTGGACTCTGGCCTTGCACTACCTAGCCGCAAATCTCTAAGTGACGCTAAATTCTTTGAAGTTGAAGATTCAGAAAGTGAGTTGGCGAAACAAGTATTTAAAGGTGCTCTAGAAGGTAACGTTGAACCATTTGCGTTTGGTGATTACGGCACGGCTTGGATGACTCCGATCAATGAAGCCTTGAACTCTGTACTGCTTGGTCAAATGACGCAAAAAGAAGCGCTCAAAATGGCACAAGCAAAATACGATGTATTGACGGCTAAGTAGTAGGGCGAACGATGAACTCTTTACGTTTACGCCAACAAGTTTACGGATGGCTCTTGGCAGGGCCATTTGTACTGACTTTAGTGGTGTTCTTTCTGTATGCATTGGTTCGTACAGTTTACTTTAGTTTTACTGAGTACGATCTGTTCAGTGACGCTGTTTGGGTTGGCTTAGCTAACTTCAAGGCGTTGCTTTCCGACGACTTGTTCTTACTGTCATTGGCAAATACGATTTGGTTCTCTCTCATCGTAACCTGTGTTCAAACGGTATTAGCACTAGGCTTAGCGATTCTAGTTAACTCAAAGATTCGTGCGAAAAGCTTCTTTAGAACGGCTTTTTACTTACCAAGCATTCTTTCTAGTGCTGCGGTAACGTTAATCTTCATTTGGTTCTACCAAAAAAACGGTTACCTAAACGGCTTTGTTACGGACGTAGTGAATCACTATCCGCACATCAGTTGTTTCGTGCTGATAGCGGTGGCATCTCAATTTGTTTTGGTTACCAAAGACCGTATTAAAGGACTGCCTGTTGGCTGGTTCGACCCGGCATGGGCAATTCTCTCTGTGATTGTGGCGGGCATCGCAACCTTTATTGCAAGTGCAATGGGGTGGATTGAAGTCACGAAAGATGTGGTTGAGGTTAACTGGCTGAACACGCGTGACCATGTTGGTCCAATGCCATTAACACTCTGGGCTATCGTGATTCAGAATATCTATACCACGATTCCAACCTTCATGTTGCTCTTTTTGGCGGGCTTGCAAGGCATATCTGGTGAGCTATATGAAGCCGCGCACATTGATGGGGCTAACAAGTGGCAACAACACTGGAATATTACGATTCCTCAATTGGCTCCTGTGACATTCGTTGTCGTGACCTTCTCGATCATCGGTACGCTACAGATGTTTGACCAAGTTGCTCTGCTGGGTTCAGCTGCACCTCTCGAGTCACGTATTACTATGGCGTACTACGTTTACCACAACGCATTTCCACCGGGTGGCACGCCACAAATCGGTATGGCGAGCGCAGCGGCATTGATATTGGCATTCATTACATTGGCAGTAGTTTATCTGCAGAAAATCTTTGGAATAAAGGAGAAGGCAGATGGCTAGTCACACTATGACTTCAAAAGATGATGCGGTTCCTGTGGCATCTATGGAACAGGTAGCGAAATTTCAAGAACGACGCCGCTGGGCGAAAGTGGCGTGGGTATACAGTGCACTGATTCTGGTCGCAACAGTAATGTTAGGTACTTTCGTTGTCGCCTTTTTAGCGAGTTTAAAAGACGACCCACTTGAGCAACCATTCAAATTTAACTTTGCACAGGTTCAACCTAGTAACTGGGGGGCAGCATACCAACTGGGTCAAGAAGGTAACAACGCACCTATGTTTGGTGGTTTTGCTCCGGGAGCGACGGTCAACTTTACAGTCACTTACGCTGTTGAACAGGGCAAAGAGTTTCAGGTACCGACCATTGAAGTTCCACGTCGCCGTCCAGGTACTGGCATGGCAGCAGCAACGGTGACAGATTTTGCTTCTGATTATGCAGTGGTTAGCGAACCTCGTCTGGTTGCTTCAAGTGATGATGTCACCTATGTCGAAAGGCGTGGTCGTAACGAGATCACAAAGCAAGGCCAAAGCCAAACTTGGGAATTTAACATTCTTTACCAAGGAAACGGTCCTGAAATTGCGACGCTTCCACTAACCGTAGAATCACCTCGTGGACAAGTGTTGATTGATAGCACCCTGGCACCAAGCAAGATGGAGCGTCGTGGTCGAGTCGCTGCATGGGATAACGCAACACCGGGTGTGATCGGCTATGTATTCAAGTCTTACGTTCGTGTTTACACAGAGTCTGTGAGTTTGGATACAGGTAAGAGCTTGTTCATGAGCTGGACCATCAACTCGTTCTTTATCGCGATTGGTAAGGTGATTTTGACTCTGTTCCTCGCGTGCACCGCAGGCTATGCATTAGCACGATTGAAGTTCACTGGTGCACGTGCTGTATTCGCTTTCATGTTGTTCAGTATGATGATTCCAGCACAGGTGACGTTTATTTCTAACTACTTGATTTACAAAGATATTGGGTTGTTAAACACACCTTGGGCGGTCATCACTGCGGTGGTGGCATCCGGTCAAGTACTCATCATGAAGCAGTTCTTTGAAAACATTCCCAAAGAACTGGAAGAAGCGGCAATCGTCGACGGTGCTAGCCCGTTAGTGATTCTTTGGAAAGTATTTATGCCATTGGCTAAACCAGCCATTTTGTCTGTAACCATCCTTGGCTTTCAAGGGGCCTGGAATGACTTCTTCTGGCCACTGGTGGTGATAAACAGCCCTGCGGATGCATTCACGCTTCCTGTTGGTCTATTAAGTTTACGTAACGCCTATGGCGTAGCAGGTGACTGGAACCTGATTCTTGCAGGCGCGTTCCTGTCGACAATTCCAGTACTTATTGTATTTATGGTTTTTCAACGTTACTTCGTTGGTAACGATATTTCTTCCGCTGTTAAAGGTTAATCCTCGGGGATATTTAAGATGTTTATGAACTACACCGCTGGTCAAGGCGAACTAAAAAATTGGATCGTTGAAGAGACGGCATTTGATTCAGCACTTCAAGGTAAATGTGAAGTGGTAATGAGCCAAGGTAACGGCTACATGGGTGCCCGTAGTGCCACGGAAGAAAAGTATGTAGGCCAAGTGCGTAACCTATTCATCGCAGGTACTTATAACAAGTTCGATGAAGAGGAAGTAACCGAGCTTCCAAATGCTGCAGACATGAGTTCAATTGAGATGTTCATTGATGGCCGTCGTTTCCATCTGGAGTCTGGCGAAGTAAGCAACTACTCACGTCGTCTAAACGTTAAGAATGGTGAGCTGACTCGTGAGTTCACTTGGACAAATACAGAAGGCAAAACGTTTGAGATGCGCTTCCGTCGCTTTATCTCGCAAGCAAACCTTCATCTAATGGCGTTCGACGTTCAAGTTAAGGCTGTAAACAGCGATGCGAAAATCGAAATCCGCTCTGGTGTCGATGCTCAGCTATCTAACTCTGGCGCTCAGCACTTCCACGAAGGTGAAAAGCGTATCTACGACAAGCGCTTCATTGAGCTGCTACAACATACGACAGAAAGCAAAGTTGATTTCGTATTCCTAACGTCTCATCGCTACTTCGTAAATGGTACAGAAGTTGAGATCGACCCAGGTCTACAGATGGACCGCCGTAAGGTATGGCTGAACATCCATCAAGAGCTAAAAGCAGGCGAGACATTTGGCACTGAGAAAGTGGGTGTTGTACACACTTCTCGTGACAAGCAGTTCGATGTTGAAGGCTACGAGCTTCAAGCTCTACGTGACCACGCACTAACTAACCTAAAAATGAATGCTGACCGCAGCTTTGACGAGCTATTAGCAGGCAGCGGAGTTGAGTGGGACAAGCGTTGGGACAACATGAACATCACTATCGGTGGCAACGATTTTGACCAACTAGCGACGCGCTTTGCTCAGTACCAACTAAACATCTTCACGCCAATGCACGACTCTCGCTTCGGTATCGGTGCGAAAGGTTTATCTGGTGAAGGTTACAAAGGTCACTCGTTCTGGGATACAGAAGTATTCATGCTTCCGTTCTTCATCTACACGATGCCAGAAGTTGCACGTAGCCTACTTGAGTACCGCTTCAAAACACTGGGCGGCGCACGTAAGAAAGCAGCAGACAACGGCTACATCGGTGCTCAGTTCCCATGGGAGTCTGCACTTACAGGTGAAGAAGTAACGCCAGTATGGGGCGCAGTAGACATCATCACGGGTAAGTCGACCAAGATTTGGTCTGGCTTTATCGAGCAGCACATCACGTGTGACATCACTTATGCGCTATGGCAGTACTACCAGATCACGGGTGACCAGAAGTTCATGGACGACATGGGTTACGAAATCATGTTCGACACAGCAACATTCTGGACAAGTCGCCTAGAGTGGCTAGAAGACCGCAACATGTGGGGTATCTGTAACGTAATCGGTCCTGATGAGTACAAAGAGCACATCGACAATAACGCGTTCACTAACTACATGGCCGTTGAAAACATCAAGCTAGCGATTCGTTACTACGAAGACCTAGAAGCATCTAACACAGAGCTACTGGCGAAGCTGTCTGACAAGTTGAACCTAGTTGAAGCGCGTAAGATGTGGCTAGAGCGTGTTGAAGATATCTACCTACCGCAACCGCGTGAAGAAGATAAGATCATCCCACAAGACGATACTTACCTACAAAAAGAGATCATTGACCTAACTAAGTACAAAGAGCAGCCATTCGTTGGTGGTCTGTTCCAAGACTACAGCCTAGATCAAGTGAACGAGATGCAGGTTTCTAAGCAGGCTGATTTAATGGTTTTATTCCTACAACAGGAAGATAAGTTTGACCTAGAGACTAAGCTAGCGAATTGGAACTACTACGAGCCGAAAACGCTACACGATTCTTCTCTCAGTCTATCAACTCACTCTGTACTGGCGTCAGATGTTGGTAACCCAGAGTTGTCTTACGACCTGTTCCAACAAGCGGCTTCTATCGACATTGGTCAGAACATGAAGAGCTCGGATCACGGTATCCACGCAGCGTCTATTGGTGGTATGTGGCAGTGTGTTGTATACGGTTTCGGTGGTGTACGCATGCTTGGTGGCGAACTGCGCATTAACCCGAACCTACCTAAACAGTGGGATAGCGTTAACTTCCCAATCTACTGGAAAGGTGAGCGTCTGGAAGTAACAGTAGACGGTGCTCAAGTAAGCATTGTTCGTCCAGAGTTTAACGGCCAGCCACTTAACATCGAAGTTGCGGGTGAGCCACGTGTAATTGAATCAACAGAGGCTACTTTCAATGTGTAAGGCATTTATCTTTGACCTGGATGGCGTAATTACTGATACCGCTGAACTGCACTACCAAGCATGGCAGCATATGGCGAACGAAGAAGGTTACTATTTCGATCGTGAAATCAATGAGCAACTGCGTGGTGTGTCTCGTGAGGCCTCTCTAAAAATCATCCTAGATGGGAAAGAGATCAGCGAAGAGAAGTTTGCAGACCTAATGAAACGTAAGAACGACTACTACGTTGATCTGCTAAACACAATTTCTGCAAAAGACGTACTACCGGGCATCGAGCAGTTCCTACTGGAGCTAAATGCACGTGGCATCAAGGTAGCACTGGCGTCAGCAAGTAAAAATGCGCGTCCTATTCTACACCGCCTTGGCCTTACGCCACTGTTTGATGCAATCGGTGATGGATGGTCAGTACAACGCTCTAAGCCAGCACCAGACGTGTTTATTCACGCGGCAGGCCAAGTAGGTGTAAACGCTGACGAGTGTATTGTGGTTGAAGATGCAGAAGCGGGCGTAGATGCAGCCAAAGAAGCAGGTATGCGCGTAGTGGGGATTGGCCCTAATGAGCGCGTTGGTCATGCAACATGGCGCTTCGAGGATACAGCTGAGATGAAACTTGCTGCAATCCTATAAAGCTAAACGCTGATAAAGCAAGCTTTACACATAATAACAAAGGGGCAGCTTGCCTGCCCCTAATACGCCGAACAAGGCGAAAGAATTATAACGTAGGTAGAACAATGGCACGCTTAGAACTGAAGAACATCAATAAAATTTATCCAGATGGTGCGCACATCATCAAAGACGCCAACCTAGTAATCGAAGACGGTGAATTTACGGTTTTCGTTGGGCCATCAGGTTGTGGTAAATCAACCATGCTACGTATGGTAGCTGGCTTAGAAGATATTTCTTCAGGCGAAATGTGCCTAGATGGTGAGGTTGTTAATAACCTGTCTCCTACGGACCGTGGGATTGGTATGGTTTTCCAATCCTATGCACTCTACCCACATATGACGGTAGAAGAGAACATCGCATTTGGTCTGAAATTGGCGAAAAAGCTCAGTGCAGACGAAATCAAAAAAGCCGTTAAAAATGTTGGTGAAATGCTTGAGCTGACAAATTTGATGAAGCAGAAGCCAAGCCAACTTTCTGGTGGTCAGCGTCAGCGTGTTGCTATTGGTCGTGCGATTGTCCGCAACCCTAAGCTTTTTCTTCTTGATGAGCCGCTGTCGAACCTAGACGCATCATTGCGTGTTCGTATGCGACTTCAATTAGCGGAGTATCATCAAAAGCTGAAATCAACCGTGATTTACGTGACACATGATCAGGTTGAAGCGATGACCCTTGCTGACAAGATCGTTGTACTACGTGATGGTGCGATTGAGCAAGTAGGTTCACCGTTAGATCTTTACTATTTCCCGAACACATTGTTCGTCGCAGGCTTTATTGGTTCTCCAAAAATGAACCTGCTACCAGCCACACTAATTTCTGTTTGTGAAGACAAAGCACACGTTGAAGTGGGTGATTACAAGTTTGAAGCGGAAGTGAATGCTCAAGGAGCAACTCAAGGCGCACTAATGACACTTGGCATCCGCCCTGAAGATATCCACCTAGATGAGCAAGGCGTTGGCGTTATTGTTGAAGGTTTTGAGCGCCTTGGCACTGAATCACTGCTTTACACAACACTGGTGCGTGGCGGTCAAGAAGTCTTAGTGCGCGTTCCAGGTACAGTTCATGTTGAAGTGGGCCAGCGTTTGAACATCCGCATCCCTGCTGAAAAATGCCATCTATTCGATAACAAAGGTAAGGCATACGAGCGTGGCCATACGCTCAATGACCTAATCACGCTGCCGCCTCAAGTGCAGCAAGCAAGTTAATAACGATAAGAATAATAAAAAAGCCCGCGGGTGAGCGGGCTTTCAATTACTGCGTTAGCAACGGTTACAGCCGTTGCTAACGTGGACATTAATGCCTGTTGTAGCAGGTACCAATAATTGCTCCTCACCGGAGCGGCAGTAACATAGTGATAATAAGGTAATAATCATGAAAAAAACAGTAGTGGCTTCCTCTGTATTCTTAGCTTTAGCTTTTTCCAGTGCTCTATTCGCTGAAGAGACGCAACAGGATGATAAAAAGGAAGAAAGATTAGCAGCCACAGTTGAGCAGTTAAAGTCTGAATACTCTAATGCAGAACTACTTACTGCGTTAGATGCCCCTCAGCAAGAGGAAAGTAAATTTCATGGAGTTCTAGGTAGTAATATCGAAGTCGAGCGTATTATTCGAGATGATGGCGTTAATGAAGGTAAAGTGAAATACACTATAGCGCAAGGTAGTTTCCGACACGATGACTTACCTGGTTGGGACTTTGGTTTTTATTCTGGCCGTGAAGAGTTGTTTAATGGCAACCTGAAGCATGCCGACTACAACCGAGGCGTAAACTCAATCCAAGAAATCTATGTTAACCGTAGTTACAACCATGAAAAAGGTAACATTGGTTGGGGTTTAAAGTTAGCCGGTGAGAGTATTGATCAGCGCACGACTCCGGGCGGTAAAGTGTTTGGCTCTTACCAACTGACAGACCGTTTGGGTATGCATGGTTACGCGCTTTACCACGTGGAATACAAGCGTGGCACCGGTGAGTTTCCATACTGGGAAGTTGAGCCGGGCTTTGGCTACAAAATCAATGACAATACGGGCGCGTGGTTGAACTTTCGTTACCAAGAAGGTCAGTGGAATGCAAAAGATGGGTACTCAGAAACTGAGACTGAGTGGATTATCAAACCAGGTATTTGGCATAACTTCGGTAAGCTTTCTGCGTCATTGTGGGGTGAATTTGGTTCATTCGAAAAGAGTGTTGATGCAACAGGCGCTCATGCGTGGACGGAAGATTACTCTAAGCTAGGTGTGTCTGCCAACTACCCACTTTCAAAGAACTGGCGCATGTTTGGTGAGGCAAGCTACAAGAAAATTGACTTCGCTAGCGGCCCGCAACGCGATGAGTTCGATGGTTACATTCCACTGTTTATCTTAGGCGCAAACTACAGCTTCTAATTCAAAATTTGTTTCTCTCCTTCAAGCGGAGGAGGGAGCACCACTCTTTTTAGTATTTCTAGTTTCGGGCTGGCTTTGGCGGCAACAGGTCCATTTCGGAGCCTAGGCTTAGGCTCCATTTTTTATTGTCTATTCGAACCTAGACATATTTTTAACAACATCGGTATCGGCTTATGAGCGAACAATATCGCCCTTCACTTCATATGACTCCTGAATCTGGCTGGATGAACGACCCCAACGGATTGGTCTACTTCAGCGGCCAATATCACCAGTTCTATCAATATTATCCCCATGACACAGTATGGGGCCCAATGCACTGGGGACACAAAACCAGTAAAGATCTCATTCACTGGCAAGAGAATAGCCCAGCACTGCTACCTGATGAGTCAGGAATGTGCTTCTCCGGCAGTGCAATTGTCGATTGGCATAATACCTCTGGGTTATTTGAGGACGGCCAGCCGGGTTTACTCACTTTCTATACTTCGTTTATTCAGCCTAAGGTAACACTTGCCGACGGCACGCAGGTTGAAAACCCAATTCAACAACAGTCTTTAGCGTATAGCCAGGATGGCATGACGTGGAAGAAGTATGCTGAAGGTGCACCGATTATCCCAGCTCGTGGCAACCCCGACTTTCGCGATCCGAAAGTAACATGGCATGAAGAGAGCCAAGCTTGGATAATGGTGGTCTCTTGTGGTCAACATATTGAGTTCTATCGCTCAACCGACCTACTAGATTGGCACTTGGTCAGTGAATTTGGTTACCAACATGGCGCGCACAGCAAAGGTCCTTGGGAATGCCCGGATCTGTTTGAGATGCAAATTGAAGGTAACGACGAAACTCGTTGGGTGCTAGTGGTTGGCATAGGTGAAGGCGCACATTGCGGAGGTGCGGGCACGCAGTACTTTATTGGTGATTTTGATGGTAAAACCTTCACCAACCACAATTACCCTGAGACTGTGCTGTGGCTAGATTTTGGTCGAGATTACTACGCGACACAATCGTTCTCTGATGTCCCAAAACAAGATGGTCGTCGCATCGTCAGTACATGGATGAGCAATCATCAATATTCATCAGAACTACCCACAAACGCTTTCCGTAGTTCAATGGCACTACCGCGAGAACTGTTTTTGTTCGAAAGTAAGGCAGGATTGCGAGTAGGCCAGCGTTTTGTAAAAGAGTTAAACACAGCGCTAAGCCTTGATGCGCAAGAGATCTTACCAAATGATGAGCAGGCAGTAAGTATCTACAGCCAACATAAAGCGATGAAGTTCACCGCGGATTGTTCGTTGGATTCAGAGCAAACATTGCACCTGAACGTGTACCAAGATACGCCAGCTTTCTTTGAATTTAAACGCTCGGAAAAGGGCATTGAAGTGCGTTCGGTGCGTCGCGGTCAGTTTGGCAAAGCGCACATTGATAAGCACTTCCCACACGATTACCGAATCGAGTTACCTGTTGATAGCAAATTCCAAGTGGAAGTGTTGATTGATAAAGGCTCGGTCGAGCTTCTGATAAATGGTGGCGAGTTCAGCTTCACTAATCTTGTTTATGCAAAAAATACCGATGCCAACGTAGCACTAAGTGTCGATAGCGGCAGCTTAAATCTAGCCAATGTCCAAGTAGCCAGCCTAATGGGAGAGAAATAATGTTAACCGAACAACAAGCTCACAAGGCTCTACATCAAGTACTTGAATCCGTTGATCTGCCTAAGCTAACTAAGAAAGATGAAAAGGTATTTTTAGAACGCCTTGAGCAATACTTCCCATCACTGACTATAAAGCTACATGCTCTCTATGGTGAACGTTATGACTTCTTCCTTCACTTACAAAAGCTGGTGGTTGTCCTCGCTAAGTCCTTTGCTGGTCGTAAGCGAAAGTGGAAGAACCTAGATGAAAAACGTCTAGTAAACCCTACGTGGTATCGCAGCGAAAAAATGCTTGGTATGGCTGTTTATGTAGACCTGTTTGCGGGCGATCTGAACAAGCTGCAACAAAAGATCCCATACCTAAAATCCCTAGGTATTAACTATCTTCACCTAATGCCATTATACAAAGCACCAGAAGGGGATAGTGATGGTGGATACGCTGTGTCGGACTATCGCAAGGTTGATCCTAAGCTAGGCACAGAGAAAGACTTAGCTCAATTGGCTGAGGCTTTGTCGAGTGAGGGTATTAGTCTAGTACTGGACTTTGTATTCAACCATACGTCATACGAACATCACTGGGCAGAGCAAGCGCGTAAGAGTAACCCAGAGTTTGAAGACTTCTACTACTTTTTTACCGAGCAGCAAGATGTCGACGATTACAACCAAACCTGTCGCGAGATTTTCCCAACGGTACGCCGTGGTAGCTTTACGTATCTTGATGATATCCAAAAGCACGTTTGGACAACATTTAACAGCTTCCAGTGGGATCTGAACTACTCAAACCCAGCAGTATTTAACGCAATTACTGATGAGATGCTATTCCTAGCGAATATTGGTTGTGAGGGTTTGCGCCTTGATGCGCTAGCGTTCATCTGGAAAGAGAAATGGACACAGTGTGAGAGTCTACCAAAAGCGCACGCCCTGATTCAGTGTTTCAATACCTGCCTGCAGATTGCTGCGCCAGCAGTGCTATTTAAATCGGAAGCGATTGTGCACCCTGACGAAGTAGCACAATATATCGACAAGGGTGAATGTCAGCTCTCTTACAACCCGCTAATGATGGCGTTGATGTGGGAAAGTCTAGCAACGCGTAAAACTGAGTTGCTCACGGCATCACTTAAGAAAAGCTTTGAGATCTCTGATGCTTGCTCATGGGTTAACTATATTCGTTGTCACGATGATATCGGTTGGACGTTTGATGATTCGGTTGCCGAACAGTTAGGCATCAATGGTTTCGAACACCGTCGATTCTTGAATCAGTTCTATACTGGTAAATTTGAAGGCTCATTCTCGCAGGGCGTGCCGTTCCAAGAAAACCCAACGACAGGCGATTGCCGTGTGTGTGGTTCATTGGCATCTCTAGCTGGCCTGGAAAAAGCGATTGAAGCCGACGACTCACAAGCAATTGAGTTTGCACTTAAACGTATTCGTTTACTAAATAGTATTAACTTGAGCATTGGTGGTATACCACTTATCTACCAAGGGGATGAGTTAGGAATTTTGAACGACCACTCTTACCTAGAAGACGAGTTCAAACGTGACGACACTCGTTGGGTAAACCGCCCAACAATAACTGCCGAGAGTATTAAGCTTGCTGAGCAAGCTGGCAGTTATCAGCACCGTATTAACCGAGACTTAAAACAAATGGTGGAATTGCGTAAGCAAAATCCAGTGTTTGGTGAAGCGAAAACGGAGATCCTTGAAACTTATCGACCACATTTGTTTGCTTATTACCGTGCTCATGAAAATGGTGAAAAACTGTTGGCTATTTGTAACTTCAGTGAAGTCACCCAACACCTTCCCGCTTCTATTTGTGATGTGTTAGGCGGACGCGATTGTCTTGATGTTTTATCTGACCAACGCTTTAGTGGTCCAACAATTGAAGTACCTGCATACGAGGTGTTGTGGTTAAGCAATATTACTAAGGCTTAGTTTGTTGTGATTTATTACGCTCATTTCGTTTGTAGGCTCTGCTTAGTTATCAACTAGATAGCCAGTTTACGTAATGGTACGGCGAAAACACCTTATAAGAAGCCCCACCAACTCGTGGGGTTTTTTACGTTAATTATCGAGCATAGCGTAAATAAATCTAATAAAAACTCATTTAGAGTAAATATAAATTATTGTAAATTAATGATATTTTCTTTGTCTGTGGCCATTTAATGTACTAAGGTTTTAATGTCGCCTGATATAAGGTCACCTTGAACTTGATTCTTTAGGAGAGCCAAATGAAATATCTCATCGCACTTGCTGTTGCCCTAACTTCTATGTCTGCTGCTGCCGGAGTTCCTAAAAATGCGGAGCCAATTATGGCGTGTTATTTTAATGGAAACCTAATCGGCACCATGACACCGACACAGTGTTTTTCAAAAGGGGGCGCGTTATATCATGTTCAGCGTTCTTCCTCGAGAATATCTTCATAAATTGAGTGTAGTGGAAGACATATCTGAATCCATTTGTACGCCAATTTTAGTTACAGTGTGGACTCTCGGATTAGCCTGTATTCGTCATTACATAATGTGGTGGCGCTGATCTCCTTCCAAGTACCTGCTCCCAGATCTAACAAATTGCGCTGTAACTGTTTGAAAGGTGGTTCACGTTATAATTTTTAGAAAGTGTTGCAAGTATCACCTTTAAAAGTCGTTTTTTATAAGCGGCTTTTTGCTTTCTGGTATTTACCAAAACCTCCTCAAATAATGCCCACTTCTTTGGTTAGAATTGTTTTCTCTCGAGCTGTAGGCTTGGTATTCCCTTATACCTTGAGTAAGATGACCCGAACCCCCTTAGTTTTTATGGAATTATGACTGAGTTATTTGAGCAAAAAAATTTGCAGCCTTTGTACATTCAAGTCGCGGGAGAGTTAAAGCGCGAGATTGATAAAGGCACTTATCCTGCGGGCAGTAAGCTACCGTCTGAAAATCAGCTTGTGGACCTGCTGAAAGTCAGCCGTGTAACGGTGCGTAAAGCATTGCAGCAACTCAATGATGGCGGTTACATCTTCTCAGAGAAAGGAAAGGGCAGCTTTGTTAAATCCAATAAACTGCGTCACGATTTTCTTTCCATGTCTGGTTTGGCTCAAGAAGCGGCGGGCGCAGGGTTAGAGGCAACGAATATTGTTGATGCCTTTGAGGTGTTGCCTGCGGATGAGCTTGTCGCTCAGAAACTCAATATTTCGCTTGGTGAGCCCGTTAACTTTGCTCGTCGTTTACGATTGGTGAACGAACAAGTCGTCTCATTTGAAGAGTTTTATATCCCTCGAGTGCTGTTGCCTAACCTCACAGAAGAAGATCTTAAGGGATCAAAATTCGAATATCTGAGCCGTCATGGTATTGAGATGGTTAAAACGCAACAAAAACTATTGCCGGCTCTGCCCGACGCCACCGTTCAGCAGTTATTGGATGTTGGTGAGCTTGATCCTATCTTGATCAACCAATCACAAAACTACTATGAAGAGCAGAAGATCTACGAGTATTCAACGGTTTACTATAAATCTAGCTTGTATGATTTTGAGATAACCGCGCGAGTTTAGAGAATGTCGAATAGCCCACGTTTGTGGGCTATTTTTTTATCTATAGGTTTTGAATGTAAGCAATCTTATGCATTCCCAATAAATAACAAGTGTGACGAATAACAAAAAAACGACAGTGAAAAGTACAGCCTGTATCTAACCTGTATTACCATAAATACAGGTTAGATACAGGTTGTTATTTCTTTGCACTCTTTGGAGACGAAAATTATGGCGCGAGATGCGAAAGTTGTAGCGAATAGAGTTATGGCCTTACTGGGAGGTGAGGGCAATATCGCACAACTGAATCACTGTGCAACACGACTGCGTGTTGTGGCCAAGGACGATGAACAAGTCGACGCTGAAGGACTCAGCGCAACAGAAGGTGTACACGGGTACTTCTTCCAAAATGGTCAACACCAAGTGATCTTGGGTACCGGATTTGTGGGTAAGGTTTTTGCCATCATGAAAGGCAACGAGGCCATTGAAGAAGCTCCACAAGAAGAAGAGAAAAAAGACAAAGTGAGTACCTTCCAAACGGTAACACGTACTTTCTCTGACATCTTTGTCGCCATTATTCCTGCCTTGGTTGCGACCGGTTTATTGATGGGCTTACGTGGGCTGTTGGTTAACGGCTTCGGTATTGAACTGTCGCCACAGCTAAATACGTTGTCTCAAGTTTTAACCGATACGGCCTTCATCTTTATTCCAGTATTGGTGACATGGTCTGCTATGCGAGTGTTTGGCGGTAATCCAGTGCTCGGTATTGTATTGGGTCTGATGCTGGTGGCACCGCAGCTAGCAAGCAAATGGGATGTTGCCTTTGGTAATGCCGAGGCGATGATGATTCCATTCATGGGCTTCGAAATTGCGGTGACTGGCTTACAAAGCTCGATTCTTCCTGCGGTATTTATGGGCTGGTTTGCTGCCTTAGTTGAGCGCACATCACGCAAACACATCCCTGAAGTTCTGGATTTGATTCTGACACCATTTATTACGTTGTTGGTCTCTTTGATTGCTGGCTTGGTATTCGTTGGTCCAATCCTACTCGGCATTGAAAAACTCATTACCGAAGCCGTTCTCTACTTCTTACAAATCCCATACGGCATTGGTGGCTTGATTTACGGAGGCGCAATTCAATTCATGGCGGTAACAGGTATGCACCACACCATCGTGCCTATCACTATCGCAATGGTGACAGATACAGGCTTTGACTACATCAACCCATTGGGTACTGCTGCAATTGCAGGCCAGTTTGGTGCGGCAATGGCGGTTATGTCGATGCAGACAGATAAAGTAAAGCGTACTGGTATGTTTGGTGCAGCGTTGCCAGCTCTGTTTGGTATCACTGAACCAGCGATGTTTGCGATTACTCTGCCTCGCGTAAAACCTTTCTTGTATGGCTGTATTGGCGGTGCATTAGGTGGCTGTTTGGGCGCGATTGCGGGTATTGGCTCTGCGGGTACGGGCGCAACTATGTTACCGGGTGTTCTGCTTTATCTTGGCGGCGGTCTAGGAATGTATGTGCTTGTTATGTTGGTGGGTGCGGCTTCGGCTTTCGCATTAACAAAGCTGCTTTACAAAGAGCCTAAATAATTTTTCACCACCTATTTGAGTGAATATCTTTTTCTTGGAGTTGTTATGGATTTTTCTAATCGTCAAAACCGCTTTGTCCGAATTCACGAGGTGAGCGAGGAGTATTTGGCGGATATTGAACACAAAACACAAACAGACCCGTTTTACCCGAGCTACCACATTGCACCAAAGCACGGCTTGTTGAATGACCCGAATGGCTTGAGTTACTTCAATGGCGAGCACCACATTTTCTATCAGTGGTTCCCGCTTGGCCCAGTGCACGGTTTGAAGCACTGGTACCACGTATCGACCAACGATTTCGTGAACTTTACTGACCGCGGTATCGCGATGTACCCAGACCAAGATTATGACCATCATGGTTGTTATACCGGTGTTGGTGTACCACACGATGACCAGCTGTACATTTTCTACACGGCGAACTTGAAAAAGGAGAATGATCAACGTCATCCGACTCAAGTTCTCGCGATTATGGACAAGCAAGGTAACGTGGAAAAGAAAGGCGTAGTCGTGGATTTCGATCCAAATGCCTACACTGCAGAGATTCGTGACCCAGTGCTGGTTTGTCGCGGCAACGATTATCACATGTTGATTGGCGCTCAAGATCATAACGAAAAGGGCACGCTGGCTTATTACCACGGTAAAGACATTGATGATTACCACCATATGGGTGACATCGATGTGGGTCTCGAAGACTTTGGCTATATGTGGGAGTGTCCGAACTACTACGAAACCGATGAAAACGGGGTTTACATCTTCTCGCCTCAAGGTGTTAGCTCAGACAATAAGTACGATCTTAAGAACGTCTTCTCTGTGGTTTATATGGTCGGTGAGTGTATTGATTTTGAATCGAAAGTATTCAACAACCAAGGCTACCGTGAGCTGGACAAAGGCTTCGATTTCTACGCGCCACAAACTTATCTGGATGACCAACAACGTCGTATCTTGATTGGCTGGCTAGGTAACTCAAAAAGTGACTACCCAACCGATAAGAATGGCTGGGCACACATGCTGACTCTGCCACGTGAGTTGACGATTGATGGTAGTTACCTAATTCAGACACCATTGAAAGAGCTTGAAGCGCTGCGTCAAAACTCAGTGGATGTTGAAGGCTCTACACCTGTGGCATTGATGTCACGAGCGTTTGAGTTGGAACTGAATGTAGATGAGTCTTTCACTCTGACTCTGGCTAACCAGAAAGGTGAGCAGATGGTGTTCCAAGGTGATCGCGATGAGCTGATTCTGGACCGCTCTCACGTTTCACATCTACACGCGGAAGCATACGGCACGGTTCGTTATGCACAGCGCCTAGAGCAAGCACAAACTATTCGCATCTTTGTCGATAACTCAGCGATGGAAATTTTTGCTGACAACGGCAAGACAGTGTTCACCTCTCGCATCTTCATCGATGAGCTGTCTCTGGTCGCGCTAGATAATGCGACTGGCACACTGCATTACATGTCTGCGATACAGGCTACTCGCTAGCCACCAATAAATTATTCCAAAACAAAAAACAAGGCCCTCGTTGGGGAGGGCCTCTTATTGCCAAAATATAGGGTTTAGCATGAAAAATACACTAAAAATGTCGCTCGCTGCGGCTTCAGTAATGGCTGCAATGACAGCGAACGCTGGAATCAGCATTGTTGATACGGAAGAAGGTAACTTCTCTGTTGGCGGTAACGTGGAGTTGAACTTCAACTACCAAGACCGTGAATCACACGATAATAATGACAGCGAATTTAACCAAGACGGCCGCGTTCTAATTGAATTTGCTGGCGAAAAGTACACGAGCAATGGTCACTATGTGGGTGTGAAAGCACAGCCTTTGTTTGAGAGCACAGGCAATATTGCACTGGATGATGCGTACTTTGAGTTTGGTAAGAAAGACGGTTGGGCTATTAAAGCGGGTCGCTTTGAAGCTTACGACATGTTCCCTGTTGGTCTTGATGTATTCCTAGAGTACTCAGGTGACACAGCGAACGACCTGTATTCAGACGGTGCGGCTTACACGTACCAAGCGAAAGAGGCGCGTGGTCGCGGCTCAGACGGCCAAATTATGTACAACCAAACTTTTGGCAACTTGTATGTTGAAGTCGGCGCAATGCTCGGTGACCGCTCTAACTTGTTCGATGGCGGCATTGAAGGTAAATACCACGGTGAGCAAATCGACACAGTTAAAGATTCATTCCTAGTGCGCCCAGTTGTGGCTTACCAAATGGGTGATTTCAAGGTAGCCGCTTCGGTGGAAACCAACCTAGTTTCAGACGCGATTGTGGCGAATGGTGTTGATATCTCAGATCGTACGGGTTACGGCTTGACTGGTAACTGGACCAACGGCGATTGGAGTGTAAATGCGAATGTTGCTTACATGGATGCTGTAGACGAAAACAACCTAACAGCGGGTGTTAACGCACTTTGGAATAACTTTGGCCTAGGCTACATTCACGCAATCAATGAGTATGAAAACAAAGAGTTTTCTTCTTGGGCTGAAGGCGACGTAAACGTATCAACATGGTATGCATCTTACGCATTCCGTGATGTACTTGAAGTACAAGACTTTTCAATTCTTCTAGGTACATACTACACGATGGTTGATAACAAACTGGACCAACAATCGGACGCATCCGCCTTTGCTGAAGAAGACGATTTCGGTGCTCGTGTACGTCTGTTCTACGAATTCTAATTTAAACGTCGTTACTAGAGGCAAAGTGATATGAACAAGGTTTGGGTAACTGGAGATGCTGTTGTGGACTTGATTCCAGATGGAGAGGCTCGTTATTTAAAATGCCCTGGTGGCGCACCAGCAAACGTTGCTGTGGCCATCTCTCGATTGGGTGGTGATACCGCTTTCTTTGGTCGAGTTGGGCAAGACCCGCTAGGACGCTTTATGAAGCAAACCCTAACGGATGAGAAGGTGAATACCGATGACATGCTGCTGGATGAAGCTCAGCGAACATCTACGGTGATTGTCGACTTAGATGATGATGGTGAACGCAGCTTTACCTTTATGGTTAAGCCAAGCGCCGACCAATTTTTCAGCGTCGAAGACACCCCAACATTTGCATCTTGGCAATGGATGCACAGCTGTTCGATCGCTTTGGCTAACGAGCCATCACGCAGCGCAACGCTTGAAGCGATGAAGCGAATGAAATCAGCAGGCGGCTTCATCAGCTTTGACCCTAATCTAAGAGATGAGGTATGGTCAGACCCATCTCAGATCCAAGAAGTGGTGATGAATGCGGTCAATCTGGCAGACGTAGTGAAGTTTTCTGAAGAAGAACTGACGTTCCTGACAGACACTGATACCCTCGATACGGCTTTAGATGCATTAAATGCGGCGCCTAACAAGCTGATCATCGTGACGCTAGGCGCTCGTGGTGCGTTGGCGGTTTACAATGGTGAACGTCGAGTGATTGAGGGCACTAAAGTTGAACAAGTTATTGATACAACAGGTGCTGGTGATGCATTCGTTGGAGGCTTGCTAGCCAAGCTGTCTCAGAATACGGACTGGTGTTCTTGGAGTCAGGTTGAAGCTGCGGTGCACTGGGGTAACGGCTGTGGCGCACTTGCGACGACGCAAAAAGGTGCTATTACGGCACTGCCAAGTTTGGCTCAACTTACGAAGTTAGTTAGAGAGTTGTGATTATTGTCTTTTCACTTTCTGAAAAAAGTCGCTCAACAAGAGCGACTTTTTGTTATCTAAAGAGTGGGCAATATGCCGCAACATAACTGAAGGTGCTTGTTCTTTACTTGCTCATTATTAATGACTTTCCATACCTGTAGTTATTCATAAATTGCTAATGTTCGATTTTCTGAGGCTGATGTTTGTCCAGAAACGACTTAGACAGTTTTTCCTATAGTTAAATTTGGTTAGAAATATGCCTAGCATTTTAAACAAGAAAAACTACTGTATAAGTCCACCTTTCGTCCACCCAAGCAAAGCTGAGATAAAGTGGGGAAGGGGAAAGTTGATTATTTTCAGTGTATTGAGCGAGATTTACGACGTTTTTGAGGGCTCAAAAACGGTGAAACCCCGATGTTGGTAGCATCGGGGTTTCGAATTTCTAGATTTCTCGACTGGTAAGATCGATTATCTTTTCTATGCAGAAGGCTGGATTAATCCAATCTTATTCCTTGGTAGGGAATTAGATGCGGATGAAGTCCATGTGCTCAACTTTTGGCTTGAACGCGTGACGTTGAACGTCTTGTGGCTTAACCTTAACTTCTGCGCCGTCAATCAGTAGAGTGATTGCTTCGTAGAATTCAGGCTTGTCCATTTGGTTGATCACGTCAGCGTGAACAAGTTCGATAGCTACAGCTTCAGCTTCGCCACCGTAGATTACAGCTGGGAATTTACCAGCGTGACGTAGGCGGCGGCTCGCACCTTTACCTAGTTCAGTACGTACTACTGCTTCAAATTTCATAGTTTTACTCTCAAATTAGTAAAAATTAACTTCACACCTCAATGCGACCTTGAGTGTGTGGTAATGCTTAAACATAAAAGTTCATGCTTAAGCGAGCGCGGATACTAACATCACATTCCAATATGAGCAAGTCAGAAGCCCATCTCAAAGTGAATTTCCTTCGATAATGGGTTCGTTTGGAGATAAAACGTTCGCTAACGCTTGTTTAGCGCATTTTACTCCCTTTTACATCGCAATCCTTATCTATTTATATCACTGCTAAATCATCAAGTTAATGAACGGAAAATGAATGTTTGCCTAAGACTTGGTTAAGTCTTAGTTCGTTAATCTTAGTGTTAATTAAACAGCAGAATGAATAGGTGAAAATATGAAACCGGTAAGCATTGTCGTAATTACGCTAAACGAAGAGAAACGCATTAGCCGCTTAATGGAAGAGTTGAGCGTGCAAACCCACCAAGAGTTTGAAGTGATTGTTGTCGACTCGAACAGTGAAGATAACACCAGAGAAGTGGCGCAAGCTTATGAAAACGCGTTGCCAAAATTAACGGTGCATCACATGGAAAACCGTGGTGTGAGCCTTGGCCGAAACACGGGTGCTTCATTGGCGCAATACAACCGAATCCTTTTCTTAGATGCTGACGTGAGCTTGCCTCGAAACTTCCTTGCGAAAGCGCTTTATGAACTAGAAGAGAAGAAGCTTGAAGTGGCGGGTGTGTACATGAGCTCGAAAGGTTTGCCGCTTGTACACAAGTTTGGTTACGGGCTATTTAACGCAGGCTTGTTTACTACTCAGTTCTTTTTCCCGACGGCGATTGGCGCATGTATTTTCTCGACTAAACGGGCGCATGATGAGATCGGCGGTTTTGATGAAGAGATCGTCCTGTGTGAAGACTGTGACTACGTAAAACGTGCGAGCAAAACATGGCGATTTAGATTCCTAAATATGACTTTTGGTTTTGACCCACGTCGCTTAGACCAAGATGGCGTTGTGAAGACAGGCTCTACTTATCTTAAAGCCAATGTAAGACGCTTCTTTAAAGGAGAAATGCGTAATAACGAGATGAACTACAAGTTTGGTCACTACAAAGAACAGTAAGCGTTGAGGTTGTTATGTTTGATGGACTAGGGTTGTTTCTGGGAGCATTGGGTGATGCTCTCATTGGCCCAAACCTATTTGTACCGGGAGAGCCGTTCTTTATCGCAGCGGGCTTTCAACTGTATTCAGGTGCATGGATGGCGTTGGTTTTGGTGATGCTAGGTGGTTTGCTTGGTGATCAACTCAGTTATTTCATTGGTTATAAATACGGTGTTAAGGTGCAACGAAGGCTCATTAAGTTTCGCCCTAAAACCAAAAGATTAATTGCGCGCTGCCGCTATCTGGTTGCTCGCAAAGGCACATACATCATTCTTTTTGCTCGTTTATTAGGGCCTATCGCTTGGGTTGTGCCATTTATAGCTGGCTCGCATCGTGTACCGTGGCGTAATTTTAGTGTGTTGGCGTTTATCGGTTTGGCCCTTGGTGGAGGGCAGTTCATTGCTTGGGGCATGTTACTGGCGCACGGCGTTGAAAACTTCCCGTGGCTTAATAGCCTTAAGATATTTATCTCGGAGCATAATAGCTTGATCGTTGGTGTGTTCGCGGTATTAGTCTTCACCATTATCGGTTACCGAATGAAGTGGCGATGCTTAGTACTTAAGTCTAGTGCGCTGTTGTTGGCGTGGGTATTGTTTGCGAACTACGCTCACTTTTTCTGGAAAGCGGATGACTTTCAGAATCAACCAGAGACGGCTCAAATAAACAAAGTCGACTGGAACTCGGTTACCTATAAAGCGTTCCCCGGTAAATCTTCGTTCTACTCGGCGCAAGCGATCAACGTAATTTATGTTGGAGCAACCCCAAGAGACTTAATGAAGCAATTAGGCTGGATAGAGAATCAAACCTTCTCTCGAAATGAGATTGAATGGGTTGGTTATCTCGCATTGCTTAGAGAAAAAACGCCGCCAGTGTCTGATTTATATTGGCGAGACAAGCCGCAAGATATGGCTTTTCAATTGCCGGGTAACCTGATGAAGCGCAGCCATATTCGTTGGTGGCGTGCAGGTGTTGATATTAAAACTAACCAGCCTCAGTGGTTAGGCGCAATTAGCTATGATGATGGCCTTAAAGTCACGCCTTACTCAGGCATTGTGACCGTGCTTCATAACATTGACCCTAATGTTGATGAAGAGCGAGATCGGCTTGCTAATCAGATACGAACGTTACTACCAGACATCGAGTTAGACAAGTACCCATTAGCAACGGTGGAAGTGATCAATGACGATCATGACTATTACACTGATGGCCGGGTATTAACGATTGGAGCAACGACCCTTAGTGATAATTCACAAACTTTGGATGTTGCTGTGAACGATATATAGAGTTGTATATAAGGTCGATAGAATTAAGCCCTAGCATTACGTTAGGGCTTATTGTGTTTAACTTTTACTTAGCTTGTTTAGCCTTTACTTACTTTAAGCACCAGAGAAGCTTTTAAGCCGCCCATTGAGCTCTTGCTGAGCGTTAGGCTGCCTCGGTAACTGTGTGCCATTTCATTTACGATATTAAGCCCTAAGCCTGTTCCTGGTGTGGTTTCATCAAGTCGGACGCCACGTTTGGTCACTTGCTCAAGCTTCTCTTCAGGAATGCCTTGGCCATCATCTTCAATCACCAACTCTATGTTGCCATCGTCGAGTTCATTTGCATGGACGCGAATAATGCTGCCCGCCCACTTGTAACTGTTCTCGAGTAGGTTGCCGACCATTTCATCAAGGTCGGTTTTTTCTACTGCCACTTCAATCTCAGAGTCTAGCTCGTTAATCATGGTGACTTCATTGGCAGCGTAGACTTTATCAAACGCCATTGAGATAGCTTCGACACGCTCACAAGGTGAAGACTTCACCGAAAGAATGTTCATTGCACCTGCCATACGAGCGCGGCCAAGGTGATAATCAATTTGGCTTTGAATCTGATGAATGGGCTGTTGCAGCAGTGCCTTGTCATCCTCTGGAAGTCGCTCTATCTCATTTTTTAGAACTGAAAGCGGTGTTTTCAACGCATGAGATAAGTTACCCGCGTGGTTACGAGCTCGTTCTAATAACTCTTGATAGTGAAAGAGCAGGGCATTGAGGTCAGAGACTAATGGAGAAACCTCTTTCGGGTAGTTATCGCTTAACCCTTGTTGCTCGCCGTTTCTTAGCATTACCAGTTCGCGTTGCATCTTGCTGAGCGGTAATAACGACCAACTGACTTGAATACCGATCAACATCAGCACGCCAACAAACAGCAACATTAGGATCAACCAGACTTGACCAGTAAGCTCTGTCAGTGTGGATTCTAATGGATCTTCATCAATACCAATGGTGATCGTGACAGGGTCGCTCAGTTCAGGCAGGTAGATATCTTGCTCGATGTAAATCAGCTTTTCTTTCTCTGGCCCTTTGACTGATGTGTGAATCGGTGAACGCTTGATGGTGAGGTCTTTATCCCATAGCGAGCGAGATCGAATGATCTGCTCTTGGGTAGCGGCGCGCCAATAAATACCACTGTAGGGCTGGTTGAACCTAGGATCAGACAGACGCTCTGCCATGATCAGGTTACCACTGTCATTGGTTTCGATATTGGCGGTTAACTCATCCATGGTTAAGCCAAGCTGCTGCTTCATGTCATCGACGAGGTAGTCGTTAACCAGTTTCGGAATCCCGACACCAGCCGCTAATATCATCGCACCTAGCCAAAAAGCCGCAGCAAGGAGCAAGCGGCTTTTTAAACTGATGTTTTTAAGTGTTCGTTTCTTTAGATTCATGCATTTCCAACCTGCCTTTGCTCATCGTAACTTATCGTATTGCGATGATCAGAACAGGCTGTCCACTTAATTAATGGTTGCTCTTGGCGTGATTGACGACTGAGCTATTCAGCATTCAGTTGGTAGCCAAGGCCACGAACGGTTTTGATGATCTTTGGTGCGATTTTCTTACGAATACGACCGATGAACACTTCAACCGTGTTTGAGTCTCGGTCGAAGTCTTGCTTGTAGATATGCTCAACCAACTCAGTGCGCGAGATAACCTTGTTTTGGTTATGCATGAAGTACGCGACAACTTTATATTCCAGCGCCGTGAGGCTAACTGCTTGACCTTGCCACAACACTTTAGAACTGCGTGTGTCTAGGCTTAGATCACCGATTTGAAGTATCGGAGCAGCACTGCCTGATGCTCGGCGCAGTTGAGCTCGGATACGGGCAATCAGCTCGACCATCTCAAATGGCTTAGTTAGGTAGTCATCAGCACCGGCGTTCAAGCCCTCAACACGTTGAGTTAGCGTGTCACGAGCACTTAAGATAATCACTGGCGTGTTGATGTTTTCGTCTCGAATGCCTTTTAATACCGTTAGGCCGTCAAGCTTAGGTAAACCTAAATCGAGGACAATCGCGTCCCATTCTTCTGACGTTGCACGGTAGAGTGCGTCGATACCATCTTGAGAGAGCTCTGGAACCCAGTCGGCCCCCTCAAGTGTTTCAATAATTTGTTGGCCCAAACGAGGCTCATCTTCAACGACTAAAATTTTCATAATTGTTCTTCTAATTTCTTCTAATGACTGTTCGTCGTGCTTAGCTCTTCGTCGTACGTAACTAGTCGCCGTGTTTAATTGCGTCTTTAAAGTTGCGGCCTTTGATCATAAGCATTTCTAACGTCTCAGCGTTGTATTCGACTTTGATGATGTTGTTTTGGTAATTGATTTTTAGTTCATACACCCAAATGTCGTCATCTTCTTCTAGTTCTACTTTAATGATTCTGCCATGAAGATCGTTTTCAACCGCCGCATACATTTCTGAGAAAGGGCGAATGTAGCCTTCTCGTACGGCTTCATAGACTTCGTCTTGATCTTCTTCAAATTCGATGCTGGTTCCTGCTTTATGAACGTCCTGCACTAATTCATGACCATTATGATGTGAGTCAGCCCATGCGCCAGCAGAAACAAATAAGCCTAAGCTTATAGAAAATAAAGAAATCATAGCTTTACTAAACATAGCGAATCCTAGAGAAGGTTGATAGCGTTCAGTATAAAAAAGTAATTCTGAACAGAAAGTGAACCTGATTAATAATGAGAATTTGATACCGAAAAACTTAACGCTTAAATGGTGCAGGCTTTAATACATAAGATTAATTGCCGAGTGTTAAGAACGTAAGACTTACTTTTATTCTTAACCTTAACGCTGCTGTAGTTCGTCTTCGAATATCTTGTCTCTCATTTTCCAAAAGCGTCCGACTTTACGGGCAATCACGAATTGAGGTGGGCGGAATCTATGTTGGTGAGCAACCACTTTCGTCGGTGAGGCTTCTTCGAAAGGGCGATGTCTGTCTGCAAGGTGAGGGCGAACAAACTGGTCTTTGAAGTTCTGCTTCTGCTTTTTGCTGGTTAATGACCAAAACTCATGCACTTGCGCTTGGTTTTCTCCGCGATAGGTGACCTTAAGTTGTGATTTACCTTTCTCGTCTTTAAGCACGTTGAGGTCCATTTCCAAGCATTCAAATACCAAGGCATCTTTTAGGTTCAGTGCTTCTTTTAGCTTTTTGTCTGGGTCGACTAAGGTTGCATCGCACTCATGACAAATGCGCGCAGCAATGTCATTATCAGCACCACATTCACCGCAATATTTCGCTCGGAAGCGATAATTACAGTGCTCGCGCTCGCCCGTGTCTTCATCGGTAAAGTAGCCTTGGCATTTGCGGCCAAAGTGCTCAAGCAAGAAGCCATTGCTGTCTAGCTTGCCCCAAAAGTTATTATTGAAGCCGCACGCAGGGCAAGGGATGGTGATGATTTCACTGTCTGAATCGGGTTTAGGGTCGCCAACCTCAGGTTGGTAGAGGTCGTAACTGTTGCCCGCATAGTCGAGCACCAAACACTCTTTTTTACCCGGAGATAGGCGTAAGCCACGGCCAACGATTTGTTGATACAAACTGATGGATTCTGTCGGGCGCAAAATCGCGATTAAATCGACGTGTGGCGCATCAAAACCTGTGGTTAATACCGATACGTTAACCAAAAACTTGATTTTACGTTCTTTGAAGTCGCTGATAATTTGGTCACGTTCGAGAGTTGGTGTATCACCAATCACAATTGAAGCTTCACCTTCTGGCAATAAGCCGAGGATCTCTTGCGCGTGTCGAACGGTCGCAGCGAATACCATGATGCCTAGTTTATCTTGGGCTAGGTGAATAATCTGATCGACAATCTGTGGGGTCGCTCGTTTCGATTGCTCGATCACCATGTCGAGTTCTGCTTCTTTGTAGTGACCAGTGCTCGCGGGCTTTAACTGCGAAAAGTCATAGCTCAACACGGGTGCATCAATCATGCGTGCAGGAGTTAAGAAACCTTCATCGAGCAGGTAACGAATCGGCAGCTCAAAGATACAGTCGCGGAAGAAACGTGGCTCATCTGAACGCACTTGACCGCGAGTGTGGTATTGATAAATCCAACCCATCCCAAGACGATATGGGGTCGCTGTTAATCCAAGCACCTTGATGCCCGAATTATTCTCGTGTAAGTGAGTGATGACTTTCTGATAACTACTGGTCTTTTCATCGGGAACACGGTGGCATTCGTCGATAACCAACAGCGAAAATTGGTTAGAGAATGAATCGAGATTTCGCACCACAGATTGCACCGAAGCAAACACGACTTGTTGGTCGGTCTCTTTGCGTCCTAAACCCGCAGAGAAAATCGAGCCTTTCAGCCCGTAACCTTCATACTTTTCATGGTTCTGTTCAACCAACTCTTTTACGTGAGCAAGCACCAACACTCGACCTTTCGCAAGCCTTGCTAACTCTGCAATCACAAGGCTTTTTCCTGCACCTGTCGGAAGCACGAGCACTGCCGGAGTTTGGTGTTTTCTGAAGTAATGAATCACTGATTTTACAGAATCAGCTTGGTACGGGCGGAGTGTATACATATCGCGTCTTGTAAGAAGGAAAACAAATAGTGTGAAATAGCTCAACTAATTGAGCAAAGGTGACTATAATACCCGACTTAGATTAGTTGAGGTATTCATGCGTTTAGATAAATTTCTGTGCGATGCATTAGGCGTCACTCGAAGAGAAGCAACACACTTATTAAAATCCAAGGCAGTGACAGTAAATGATGTCATTCAAAAAAGCGGCTCACTCAAGGTAACTGAAGAGTGCGTTGTGGAATGGCAAGGCAATGAACTGAATGTTCACGGCCCACGTTACATCATGCTTTATAAGCCAGAAGGCTTTGTTTGTTCGCATGAAGATGGCGCAAATCGTATCGCGTTTGAATTACTTGATGAAATCAAAATGGACAAGCTGCACTTTGCTGGTCGTCTAGATATTGATACAACAGGTCTTGTATTGATTACCGACGATGGTAAGTGGTCTCACCGTATCACTTCGCCAAAGCACAAGTGCGAGAAGACGTACCGTGTGTGGTTGGTTGAACCTGTTGAAGACGATTACGTTGAAAAATTCAAAGAGGGCATCCAGCTTAAGAGCGAAGATGGCCTAACACTTCCTGCACACCTAGAAGTTCGTGCAGAGCGTGAAGTGCTGCTAACGATTCACGAAGGCAAATACCACCAAGTTAAACGTATGTTTGCTGCTCTTGGTAACAAGGTAGAAGCACTACACCGTGAACGTATTGGCGAAATTGAGATGGACGAATCTTTAGAGTTAGGTGAATACCGTTACCTAACGCAAGAAGAAGTCGATTCAATCTGGAAGTAGTCCTTAGCTAGAAGTTGCTCTTAACAAGAAATTGTTCTTAACAAGAGACCACTTTTGCTGGAAATAGCCCTTTCGTTGTAAAGCCGACCATGGATAGCGTCGGCTGATGATGTTGACTGGTACTAGGAAAGTCTCAGCCAATCTTTGACTCGCGTACTCACGCTAGTCCCTAGCTCTATCAGTTGAACATTCGGAGAACCATGCAAACATCGACCTCACAGAGCCAAAGCTCCCAACTAGAAACACCTCAATTAGGCTTAGTGCTGTTTTTGATTCTAGGTGCGATTGGTGCACTTACTCCGCTAGCCATTGATATGTATCTGCCAGCGATGCCGACCATTGCTAAAGATCTTGGTGTGACGGCGGGTGAGGTACAAATCACGCTAACAGCCTATACCGCAGGTTTCGCGCTGGGGCAGTTGCTGCATGGCCCGTTGGCGGATAGCTATGGTCGCAAGCCTGTACTGCTTATTGGTGTGTTCTTGTTTGCTATCGCTTCTATGGTGAGTGCGACAACTCATGGCATTGAAGCGCTGACTTACATCCGTACCGCTCAAGGTTTTGCTGGTGCTGCGGCGGCCGTTATCATCCAAGCAGTGGTAAGAGATATGTTCGATCGTGAAGATTTCGCAAGAACCATGTCTTTCGTTACTTTGGTGATGACAGTTGCGCCATTGGTTGCTCCGATGATTGGCGGTTACTTAGCGTTGTGGTTCGGTTGGCGTTCAATTTTCTGGGTTCTGGCTATTTTTGCGGTGATCGTGATTCTGGCGGTATCGATGAAGATCCCAGAAACGCTTCCTGCAGAAAACCGACAACCATTGCGCTTTAAAACAACGATTCGTAACTATGCTCGACTGTGTAAGAACCCAACGGCGATGGGCCTGATTTTCTCTGGTGCATTCTCATTTTCAGGGATGTTTGCGTTCTTAACGGCAGGTTCATTCGTTTACATCGATATCTATGGCGTTCGCCCTGATCTGTTTGGCTACCTGTTCGGCTTGAATATTGTTGCTATGATCTTGATGACGAGCATCAACGGTCGAATCGTTAAGAAAGTGGGCTCTCACGCTATGCTCAGAGTCGGTTTAACCATTCAACTGTTTGCGGGCTTAGGTCTGTTAGTCGGTTGGATGTTAGATATCGGTTTGTGGGGTATTGTGCCATTCGTGATGCTGTTTATCGGCACACTGTCTACCATTGGTAGTAACTCAATGGCACTGCTTTTAAGCGGATACCCGAATATGGCCGGCACAGCTTCTTCGCTTGCAGGCACATTAAGATTTGGTACTGGTTCTGTAGTGGGGGCAATTGTTGCTATGCTACCAAGTGACACTGCAGGGCCAATGGCTATGATGATGGCAGCATGTGCAATACTGTCAGCATTACTATATTGGACATTAGGAAAGAAGGCATAATGTCAAAATACTATATTGAAATTCAGAAGTTAGTGAACGATGCGCTGGGCGAGCTGTATGCTCTGCATAAGTCTGGTAAAGCGATCGACGCACCTATCGCGAACAACCTTTATCTTGTTCGTTGGGTAACAAAAGCGATTAAATCTCAAGCTTATGATCGCGTGATTGTGCCTGACTTAGTTCGCTGGCAGAAACAGGGTCGCTCAAAAGGCAACAACTCTGATTTAACTTTTACCTTTAAACGTATTTCTGCGTTTTACGGACGTTTTTTCCCTGAAGGCGAAGAGCCTAAAACGCTAAAAGACAGTGATGTTGAAGCGTTCATGGACAAAATGTACGAGATGGGTTGGAGCGTATCGAGTGAAGACGAGCTAACGACTGGCGGCAAGATTCAATTCTTCACCGATGGCGAGCACTCTTTTGCTTTATGCGGTAAACAGTGTGACGACTCTTTCGACGGGGAGTTGATGGTTAAGCCAATGAACTGGTTTGTTCGTGGCAACCATGCTGAGTTCATCCAAGCGGCGATGGAAGCGGGCTTCATGCTTCACAAAGTAACGGACTATAAGTCTGCGGTGAAGTATCACGGTGAATACATCGTTTACCCTGCTAACCAAGGCAACCAACTGGCTGAGATCCCAATTAGCGTTATCGGCTAATAGCGGATTCGAGATGAGAGATACGAAGAGCGGAATTATCCGCTCTTTTTTGTCTCTCATAGCGCGTGTCGCTAATTTGCTTTTAGTCTTTTCGCATCTCGTTACCCGAATCTCGCATCTGCTTTTAATCCTGTTCTTTAGCCTGCTTCTCAATTGCCTTCACCATACCTTTAAAAATAAACAGGTGGGCTGGCATCATAGCAAACCAATACAGTAACCCTAGAAAGCCTTTAGGGTGCCACCACGCTGAAATGTTCAGCTCGCGAGAGTCACCGTGGTCAGAGACGGTAATCTCGAGTCGCCCTAAACCGGGGCCTTTCATACCGAAAAGCAGGGATAAAAACTGATTCTCTTCACAGCGAATGACCTTCCATGAATCGATTTTGTCACCGACTTTTAGGTTGGGCCCTTCTGGCATTTGTCGAACCGGTACACCGCCACCGAAAAGAACATCCAACCATTCGCGTGTGCGCCATAAAGTGTTAGCAAAGAAGTAACCTTGCTTCGGGCTTCCGATTTGCTGAGCAACATGCCAAAGCGATTCCAATGAAGCGCTTGAGGTGATACTTGCGCCTGTTTTCTTCGGGTAATAGCCATACCCAGCTTGCCAGCGTTTGAATGCGGTTTTATCAAAGCCCCATACATTGCTTTTGACAAAGTTTCCTTCAGCGTGAATGGCTTGTTCAACCATATTTTCGAACGAGATAAGCTTCTGAGGGTACTTTTCTCTAATGATGGTCGAACTGGCGATGAAGTCGTGCTTTAAGCCTGCAAGTAGTGCTCTACCTATGTTAGACGGTACAGAAGTCACCACACCTAACCAATATGAAGCAATCTTTGGTGTCAGTAGCGATGTCGCCCATAGTTTGAGTGGACGATCGGCGGTTTTAGCAATATGAGCAAATTGGTTTCGGTAAGAGACAATATCCGGCCCGCCAACCTCAAAGGTTTGGCTTTCGCTAGGCGTGTCTTGTGCGAGTTTTAGTAAATAGTGGTTCAGGCTCTGCAAAGCAATCGGGTTGGCTTTAGAGTCAACCCATTTTGGCGCAATCATAATCGGCAAGTTGTACACGAAATCTCGCATGATCTCGAATGCCGCAGATCCTGGGCCAATGATCACGCCAGCTTGAAGTTCGGTAACGGGTACAGGCCCTTTACGAAGCAATTCGCCGGTTTTCTTTCTCGCTTGAAGGTGCTCTGAATCACCAGTCTGAGGCTGTAAAGAACTCAGGTAGATGACGTGTTGATTCTTTGGCCCAAGAGCAGAAACAAAGTTACGGGCTAAGTTCAGCTCATAATCGATAAAGTCGTGGCCTTCCGCCATGCCATGGACGAGAAAGAAGATAAGATCAAAGTCGGGGACTAAGGCTTGTGTCGCAGCTTGATCGGCCAGATCAAGATACTCAAGCGATAAGCTTTCGTGAGGCTCAGTCCGTGCCTTTAAATAGTCGATATGCCTTGCTGCTGCCGTGACTTGATAGCCTTGCTCAAGCAGGAGAGGGAGGAGTTGCGAACCAACATATCCAGAAGCGCCTAAAACCAGTACTTTCTTCATTGTTACTCCATTTATATCTGTGGTTAAAAACCGAACATTGATATAATAGCGCGATATTTATCTTTATTCATCAATACGTTCCGTTTAGGTATCTCTCAATGTTGCTCTCTTCAATTATTCATCACACACGAGGTGATTTTGTTCGCAGGCTTATTGCGATTGCACTGCCCATCACCTTGCAGAGCATTATGTTTTCAAGCCGAGGCTTGGTGGATGTATTGATGTTGGGCCAACTTGGCGAAGCAGACATCGCAGCTGTGGGGGTGGCGAGCCGAGCGATGTTCGTGACGACCATTATGCTGGTGGGTGTTACCACGGGCGGTGCTCTTCTTACTGCTCAATATTGGGGCGCGGGTAACAGACAAGGTGTGAGAGAAAGCACTGCGCTGACGTGGCTGGTGTCGACACTGTTTGCTTTACTGACTATCGCGTTTTTCGTTTCATTTCCTGCACAAACCCGGGCTAAGTACATTTTTCAGCGGTATCGGCATCCTGTCTAACGTGTTCTTAAACTGGGTGCTGATCTTCGGTAACTTAGGCTTTCCTGCGCTTGGAATCAAAGGTGCGGCGATTGCGACGGTACTGAGTGGCGCGATTGAAGTCGCGACTTTGTTTGGTTATCTCTATTTCTCTAAGCATTTATTAGCATTTAAGTTTTGCGATATTAAAGCGGCAGCTTCGATTGATAAGGTGGTTCGCTTCTTGAAGCTGTCTCTGCGACCACGTTTAACTTCTTAGCATGGGCGGGTGGTTTGTTTGCTTACCACGCGATCATGGGGCAATCGGGCGTTCAAGGTCTGGCTGCGCTATCGGTCATGACGCCGGTTGAATCTATCTCATTGAGTTTATTGATTGGCCTTTCGAATGCGGCAGCTGTTTTGGTGGGTAATCAACTTGGTGCGAAAAACAATGAAGCGGTTTACTATCAAGCGCTTGGCTTAACAATTTTGTGTTTCTTAACTAGTATTGTTGTAGCCGTTTTTCTCTATTTCGTTCAAACGCCAATACTTAATGCCTTTAGCGCACTGACGGAAGAAACCAGAGCCCTCTCAGAGAAGTTCATTCTGATCCTCTGTGTGGGTATTGTCATTCGCTCGGTGCCATTGACTGTGATCGTTGGGGTGTTGAGAGCGGGTGGTGATGTGAAGTTCTGCCTCTATCAAGATTTGATTGCTCAGTGGGTGATTGGCATTCCATTGGCCGCGATCGCTGCTATTTATTTCAAGTTCCCGCCTGAATGGGTGTATTTACTGTTTCTTACCGAAGAAGTCATAAAGTGGGGCGGTTCGCTCTATCGAATGAAAACAAGAAAATGGATTAAGAACTTAATAGGAAGTTGAAGTGAGGCGCATCAATCTAATGACTTTCTCGTTGACGTGTGATCTATCTTTCAAAATACTTCCTCCTAACAGGGAATTAGTGTAGATTCTCCTTCCAAATTCTAACTAATGTGAGCTGTTTAATGTTAAAGCTGTCAGACCTATGTAAAGGCTATGTCGACGGGGGGGAGTTCCACCCTGTTTTGCAAGGTGCTGAGTTAACATTAAACCAAGGCGATCAACTCGCATTAATGGGAGAAAGCGGTTCAGGGAAAAGTACATTATTGAATCTTATCGCGGGTTTAGACCTAGCAGACTCAGGTGAAATTGCTTTTCCTCATTTCAACATGCACGCCTCCACTGAACGTGATCGTACTGCTTATCGCCGAAATAATATTGGCCATATCTTCCAGCAATTCAACTTACTGCCAACGCTTAATATTGCCGATAACATTCGCTTTTGCCGTCAATTAAAGGGTTTACCAGAAGATAAAGGACTCTGGAGACAAATTCTTTCTGCTTTAGACCTTATGCCTTTACTGGGGCGTTATCCTGAAGAGGCGTCTGGTGGCCAACAACAACGTGCGGCAATTGCTCGTGCTTTGTATATGGAACCTAAAATTTTGTTGGCCGATGAACCAACAGGAAGCTTAGATGAACGTAATGCGGAAGCGGTAATGCGTTTGCTTACTTCTTTGGCTCGTCAGTTAGAGTGTACCTTGTTATTGGTGACGCACAGTGAAAAAGTAGCGCTCCATATGGATGGTCGTATCCGTCTACAAGGAGGGCAACTGCATGTCATGGCCCGTAGTTAAGGCACTACTCGGTCACTATCGACGTTACCCACTTCAGATTATTTTGGTATGGCTTGGTTTAACCCTTGGCGTATCACTTTTGGTTGGTGTTACTGCCATCAACCAACACGCCAAGCAAAGCTATGCGCATGGCGAAAAACTCTTTTCGAATCCTCTTCCTTACCGTATTCGACCAAAACACAACGCCAATAAAATCCCGCAAGGCTTTTATATCCAACTTCGCCGTGAAGGTTTTCAACAGTGTTCTCCTCTTGATCACCATCGTATCACTGATGAAAATGGCGCAAACTTCATGGTTGTCGGTATAGATCCTGTTTCTATGCTTCAGCTACAACCTGGTATAGCGTTAAAAGATCTCACCACTTTGAACCTCATGAAGCCACCATATCCAATCCTTGTCAGTGATGATCTTGCTGAACACATGGAATGGCACAACGGTGATTACATCCCTTTGATGGATGGTTCTGAACTTGGTCCTGTGGTTGTTGATCAAAATAATATGATTAATGGTACAAGGTTGATTGCGGATATCTCCTTGCTCCGAATGCTTAAACGCAGTGCTGGGCTTTCAGTGATTGCTTGTTCAGACATGCCCACTGAGAAGTTTGAACGTCTTAAAAATATGTTACCTAATGGTTTGACGATCTCTCGTAGCTCTAAGGCAGAGCTTGAGTCGCTGACCAGTGCGTTCCACTTAAACCTAAAAGCGATGGGTATGCTGTCGTTTGTGGTTGGCTTGTTCATTTTTTATCAAGCAATGTCGCTTTCTTTTATTCAGCGTCAACCGTTAGTCGGGATTTTAAGACAAACGGGTGTGTCTGGTTGGCAACTGACTAAAGCGCTCTGTTTAGAGTTACTGCTATTGGTTTTACTGAGCTGGATCTGCGGCAATGTATTTGGCGTGATGCTAGCAAACCAATTGTTACCTGCCGTATCTTCAAGCTTGGGCGATTTATACGACGCTAACGTCGGCTTAACGATCGACTGGAATTGGCGTTGGAGTTGGAGTGGTTACAGCTTACTGATGGCATTGATTGGTGCTTTCTTAGCGTGTGCGTGGCCACTGGTTCGTTTACTTAAGTCTCAACCGATTCGTCTGTCTTCTCGTTTGTCTTTGATGCGTTTTGCGGGTACCGAGTTCACTTGGCAAGCGTTGATTGGCTGTGGCTTCTTGGTTGCTGCTGTTGCTGTGTATCAAGCCCCTCAGACTCAAGAAACGGGTTTTGCGATTATCGCGCTAATGCTGATCAGTGTGGCGCTATTTACCCCGTTTTTGATGTGGAAGTTATTTAACAGCCTCTCTTATTCGTTGCGCTGGGTTCGTGCTCGCTGGTTCTTTGCTGATGCAGCTTCCAGTATGAGCTACCGTGGCGTGGCGACGATGGCGTTTATGTTAGCCTTAACAGCCAATATTGGTGTAGAAACCATGGTCGGTAGCTTTAGAGATACCACTGATAAATGGCTAACACAGCGTTTGGCTGCCGATCTGTATATCTACCCAACCAACAATGCCGCTGCTCGTATGAGTAATTGGTTATCCGACCAACCTGAAGTGGATTCGGTTTGGTGGCGTTGGGAGAAAGATGTGGCGTCTCCAGTTGGTAGCATTCAGGTGATCAGTACGGGTCCTTCTGAAGGTGAGCTAGAAGCGCTGACGATCAAATTAGGTATTCCGAATTACTGGTATCACTTACATCACTCTAAAGGTGTGTTGATCAGTGAATCGATGTCTCTCAAGCTGGGGATTCGCCCTGGCGACTACATTGACCTCTATGACAGTCTCGGCTCTGGTTGGCAGGTTGTCGGTGTTTATTACGATTACGGTAATCCTTACCATCAAGTCATGATGTCGCATCGAAACTGGCTGTATGGCTTTGCAGGGCGGGGTAATGTCGGACTTGGCGTAATACTCAAAGACGATGTGAATTCATTAGGGCTTCGCAGTCGATTGGAAAGCGTATTTAGACTTGGTTCTGAGCGTGTTTTCGATAACAACAATATTCACAGTCAAGCAATGCGGGTGTTCGATAGGACGTTCGCGATTGCAGATACACTAGGTAACATCACCTTGGTTATCGCCGTCTTCGGTATCTTCTTCGCGACGGTTGCGGGAGAAGTGTCTCGCCAAAGGCATATTTCCTTGCAGCGCTGTTTGGGTGTCTCGGCGAAAGAACTGATCCTGACAGGTAGTTTGCAGTTGTTTGTGTTTGGGCTTATTTCCTCCTTAATTGCGATTCCGCTCGGATTAGCGCTAGCGAGCCTAATTGTTGATATCGTGATAAAGCAGTCTTTTGGGTGGTCACTTGAGTTACAAGTGATTCCTTGGGACTATTTGCAGACATTTGCATGGGCCATGGCAGCATTGATGCTAGCTGGTGCTTTACCAGTGATGAGAATGATTCGGAACACTCCGATGAAGTCACTGAGGGATGCGCTTTAGTATGTTTTTACGGAATACCTCAAATAAGTTAAGACAACGAATCCTGTCTTCTCTGCTATTAATCAGTTTCTTCGGCATCTTTTTAAGTGTTTGGGGTTATTACTCCTATTTCATCGATCCTGGTGAAAAGGGCGTGAATGAAGTTAACTCAATATTGGTTAATGAACACTTCAATGTGTTCGAACCTGTTTTGCCAGACCGTAATGTTTCGCTACCACAAGATTTTAAGTTCCACCCAGAGTTTCAGCACGAGTGGTGGCATTACTTCGCGTCTTTGAAAGGTGATGATGGTAAAGACTATTCGGTTCAGTGGAGTTTTTTTCGTATCGCAACGGACGAACGTGAAACACCGGGGTGGCAAAGCCCTCAAGTCTATATCTCAAATGTGGTGGTCTCTTCTAAGTCCAAAGTATGGAAAGAACAGCGCATGGCTCGTGGCGGTATTGGCCAAGCGGGAATGACTAATCGTCCATTCAGACTTTGGATTGATAACTGGAACTGGCGTGCACTCGGCAACACCCCATTCCCCGGGCGCCTTCAAGTGCAAACTGATACGTTTGGACTAGAACTCGACACCATTGCAAAAGGGCCCTATGTGCTCAACGGCGATAACGGTTATCAGAAAAAGCACGACTTATTACCTGTCGCGTCTTATAACTTCAGCGCTCCATTTTTATCGTTGAGCGGTGTGTTGAACCTAGACGGCGTTACCAAGGAAGTGGAAGGAACTGCGTGGGTACATAAAGAGTGGGGCAGTGGCTTACTTGGAGTGGGCCAACAAGGTTGGGATTGGTTTGTATTTAACCTCGATGACGGCACAGCGCTGAGCATTAACCGCTATCGTCATAACCAACAGTTGCCTTACATATTCGGGACATTAGCAACGCGCTCAGGCAAAGTTTACCAATTAACGGAATCCGACATTTCCATTCAACCATTGCAAAATACAACGTTGATGAATGGAAGACGGATGCCTTTGCAGTGGATCATTAACGTCCCTAAGCATGATATCAACCTCACAACGCGTATTATACGCAGGGATATGTGGCTTCCATTTGTCATACCATATTGGGAAGGGCCGATTAAGGCGAGCGGGAGCCATGAAGCGACAGGCTTTATGCAGTTAACTGGCTACTAAAAAACACCTAAGGCTATAATTTGATAGCCTTTTTTTATGCCTGCGCCTTTTAGCGTCCCCCAATGAATTGTGCATACAGGTTCGATGATCTCATCTATACTTAATTCATGGTGCATAACAACATTATGGAATATACGACGTATTGTTTAGTATTTGTAGGAAAAACCGAAGTTAAACATCCGAAGAAGTGATTATCTATCAATTAAACTTGGATATAAACTCGTGGTTATTCTTTGTTATTCGTTTATTTAAATAATAAATATAAGGGCGAAATCATGACCGACGTCATCCGTGACTTCTTTAAAATGGAATCTGCTGGCGGCATCATACTAGTCATCGCTGCGGCGATCGCAATGTTTGTAGCAAACTCACCACTGAACGAAATGTACCAAGGTGTACTACATAGTTACGTTCTTGGTATGTCTGTGTCTCACTGGATTAACGATGGCTTAATGGCTGTCTTCTTCCTTCTAATCGGCTTAGAAGTTAAGCGCGAACTTTTAGAAGGCGCATTAAAGTCTAAAGAGACAGCAATCTTCCCAGCTATCGCAGCTGTGGGTGGTATGTTAGCTCCTGCACTTATTTACGTGCTATTTAACTCAAGTAACCCTGAAGCGCTTCAAGGTTGGGCTATCCCAGCAGCGACTGATATCGCATTCGCATTGGGTATCATGGCTCTTCTTGGTAACCGTGTACCGGTAAGCTTGAAGGTATTCCTGCTAGCACTGGCAATTATCGATGACCTAGGTGTTGTTGTTATCATTGCTCTGTTCTACTCAGGCGACCTATCAACACTTGCACTTACAGTTGGCTTCATCGCGACTGGTGTGTTGTTCATGCTAAACAACAAGCATGTGACTAAGCTGAGTGTTTATCTCATTGTTGGTGCAATTCTGTGGTTCGCAGTATTGAAGTCTGGTGTTCACGCAACGCTGGCTGGTGTAGTGATTGGTTTTGCTATCCCACTGAAAGGCAATAAAGGTGAACATTCTCCGCTGAAGCATCTAGAACATGCTCTGCACCCATACGTCGCTTTTGCAATCTTGCCAGTCTTTGCTTTTGCAAACGCAGGTATTTCATTGGAAGGTATCTCAATCTCAAGCCTAACAGGTATGCTACCGCTTGGTATCGCTATGGGTCTATTGATTGGTAAGCCTCTTGGTATCTTTGCATTCAGCTGGGGTGCGGTGAAATTGGGTGTTGCTAAGCTCCCTGAAGGTGTGAACTTCATGAACATCTTCGCGGTATCTGTGTTGTGTGGTATTGGCTTTACGATGTCTATTTTTATCTCGTCACTGGCATTTGGTCCAACGAACGCAGATTTTGATACGCTTGCTCGATTAGGTATCCTGATGGGCTCAACGACTGCAGCTATCTTAGGTTACTTCCTGCTAAGTATTTCTCTACCGAAAACTAAGCCTCAAGAAGTAAAACTATAATCGGTAGTCGGCTCGCTTAATAGGGAGCCTACTCACTGAGTAACAAGTCAACTTCTGAGTAGCAAGAAGAGTCACAGAGTCTCCCTCGACTCATGTGACGACAAAGAACAAAAAAGCCGTGATGGGCAACCCTATCACGGCTTTATTGATCTTATAACTAAGCTGCTGTTGTTCGACACTCGCTCTATGTCACATCTAGATCCACAGTGACAATGTCACGCTACTTTTCAAGCGTGGTAAATATGGTCCACTCTTCGACGATCTGTTCGCTTAGTCCGACAACTGTGGCTGTTACTCGGCGGTTCAGTGCATGAGACGTAGCATCGTTGCCATCGCTCTCTAAGCGGTTTTCACCGTAACCAACAACTCTTACTCGGCTCGGGTCGATACCATTCGACAACAGTTCATCTTCAACGTGGTGAGCGCGTTTCTTTGATAGCTCTAAGTTGTATTGACTCGCGCCGACTTTACTGGCGTAACCTTGAATCTCTATCGATGCACTTTGGTAGGTTTCTAAGAACTCAGCCATAGTGGTGATTTGATCTGAGAAGATAGGGTTAACTTCATAGGAGTCATTGGCGAAAAGGATGTTCAGCCGTCTGACTTCTTGCGAGCTAACCGTCTCTCCACAGCCTTCGTTGTCTACCAGAGACGACTCTGGTGTGCCAGGACAGGTGTCTCGTGCATTGACCACACCATCGTTATCATCGTCTTGCAGGTCAGAAATTTGCTCCGCTTCTGGCGTTTCTATGTAGGGCTCTTCATTTTGGCTAGAGCATGCACATAGCGTTATCGTTAATGCGGAAAGTAATAAATAAGGTCTCTTCATCATTAATACTCCACTGCCGTTGTCCACTCGTCTGGAATGTCGACCAGTAGAGCGTTCAATAGAGAGCCTGTCGCGTTCATTACACGGTATTTAGCGTACTGTTCAGAGTAATGCGCATCTAAGTAATCTTTGCGGGCTTCAAACAATTCGTTTTCAGTGTTAAGCAGATCAAGTAGCGTACGTTTGCCGATTCGATATTGTTTCTCATAAGCGATAACGGTTTCTGACGCCGAATCCACGTGATCAGACAAGAAGTTCTTTTGTTGTAACGTCAGATCCAATGCACTCCAAGAGAGGCGAAGGCCTTCTTCAACTTGTCGATAAGCACGATCTCTTAGATCTTTTGCTTTATTGAGTTGGTAAGCTGCAGCTTCTGAATTAGCACTATCGGTACCACCGTTGTAGAGGTTGTATCGCATTCTCAACATTGCCAAAGTCTCTTGGCTCGAACCTTCATCGCCTCCAGCATCATCTCGCCATGATTGAGATGCCTCGATAGAGAACGTCGGGTAGTTAACCCCTTTTGATTGTTTGTACTGGAAGTGCGCTGAATCGACATCTGCAGTCGCGACTTTGATGACTGGGTGTTGGTCCAGAGCATCAACAAGCGCGTCTGATAATGACAGAGGAATCATAGAAATATCGGCTCTTGGGTAGACTAAGCCAAGCGGTTCTTGACCCACTATTCTTCTAAATTGGGTGTGGGTATCAATTAGGTTGTTCTGTGCGGCTAATAAGTTGCCGTGAGCTTTTGCAATCCTTGCTTCTACCTGAGATACATCTGCGGTTGAGCCTATGCCTGAGACTGCACGCTTTTTGATGTCTTTATAGATTTTCTTGTGGATAGCGAGGTTACTTTCCGAAAGGGCTAAAACTTCAGTTGCTTTGACTGCGTCTAAGTAGATCTGTGTGACCTCTAGCGCTTTGTCTTCGGCATCCGCGAGCAATTGCAAACGAACCGATTCTGCTTCTGCGGCAGTACGATCAATATCATTGAGAGTCGATGAACCATCCCACAGCAACTGAGTGAGGGAAATCGTCGCTTCCTTTCTTGTGAGATCGGTATCGGGGCCGTTATTTGGTGCAGGGTTTATGCCTTCGTAACCAATACCAGCATCAAGGTCGATACTCGGCCTATAAGCACCACCTGCGGCATCGTTTCGTTTTTGTACACTCACAAACTCATTAAAAATACTTTTTATCTCAGGATTGGTAGCCAAGGTAATGGCAACAGCCTGTTCTAAAGTCTGAGCAGAGAGTGGGGTTGCAATAGCTAAGCAACAGATGATGGGTAATTTAAACAGTCTCAAAGTAGGTCTCCTTCTACTTTTAAAAGCTCCCGCCGCTTCCCAACAAGCGTTTAACTACTTAATTGAAAAGGGTATTAAACGAAGCTTAGGACATCTGCAAGAAATTGCTAAGTTTGTTGGCTTTATTTCGAATGTAAGTCTCTATCCTTATTGATTAATTTACCAATAGTAGCAAGTGGCAAGCTTCGAATGGATGCACCGTAAATAGAGGAAACGTAGTATTAGGTTTGGACTCAGATAGGTAAACGTTGGCTAGTAGGTTGTTTGAAATACGAGTTCCAGTGATAACAATGTGCCAAGCATGGTAGTTCGACTCTTAGGAAGAAATGACAGCATATAAATAGGCGGTCGCGCTGTTCAGGTTGTAGTTAGTAGCTGTGAAGAGGGGTAAGTAAGGCTCACTCTCGTCCCAAACAACAAACAAAAAAAAAGCCCAAACCAACGTGGTTTGGGCGGATACAAGTATAGGAGTTAATAAGGAAAATGCAGTAATTAAGAAAGCAGTGAGAAGAACAAGTTTGACGGCCTGTTAAACTTCTAAATACGCTGTTTTCTACCTAATTTAGGACTCTCCATTTCCATTTCAGTTCCAAGAAAATTCATTATTTTTTTCTTTTTTTATAAACACACAGCGATTCAATCGTTTAGTGCTGAGTTTTATTAACTGGTACGACCAATTTGTGAAAGTGTGATGTTGCTTGCTTGTTAAGTAAATGTACAAAGCGTATATTTCAAACAGTTGTTTAATACGAGTGATTGAAATGGCACCAAGAAGTACAACCAAAGACAAAATCTTAGATGTGGCTGAAGGCTTATTTGCTGAGCACGGTTTTAATGACACCTCTTTACGTACGATTACGAGTAAAGCGAATGTCAACTTAGCTTCAGTGAACTATCACTTTGGCGATAAGAAGACTCTGGTTCGTGCGGTACTCAATCGTTACTTAGAAGCATTTATGCCAGCACTGCAAGATGCATTAGTGAACTTAAACTTGAACGAAACGTATTCTATGAGTGACGTGTTTGAGTCGTTGAGACAGCCACTAAGAGCACTTAATGACGTTAGGCCAAATGGTACAAGCCGATTCATGTTACTTATCGGCAGAGGCTATACGGATGTGCAAGGACACTTGCGTTGGTTCATTACTACTCGCTACAGCGAAGTACTTTCTTTGTTTACGACATCTGTAATGAAGGCGAATCCGAACCTCACTCAAGAACAGTTATTTTGGCGATTACACTTCACCCTAGGGACTTGTGTATTCACCATGGCATCAAGTCAGGCTCTGGTAGAAATTGCAGAGAATGACTATGACAGAAAGATAGATGCTAAGGCAGTGGTCGATATTCTTATTCCATATTTAGCCGCTGGCATGTCAGCAGAAGAATAAAACAATAAAAAGCGAAACATTCACAACCAATATAGTGAACAAAAGGATCTGAACTATGAGCTCTCTAAGACAAAAATGGGTAAGTGACCCAGCTTTTAAACTCTTTAAAAAAGTACTACCACCACTATCTAGCACCGAGAAAGAAGCGATGGAAGCGGGTAGCGTGTGGTGGGACGGAGAGCTGTTTTCTGGTAAACCAGATTTCACTAAGCTGCACCAATACCCAAAACCTCAGCTGACAGCAGAAGAGCAATCGTTCATGGATAATGAGCTTGAAACCTTGCTCGCTATGCTTGATGACCACCAAATTGTAAAAGAAGATCGAGACCTTCCTGAAGAGGTGTGGAACTTCTTACGCAAAGAGCGTTTCTTTTCGCTAATTATTGCGAAAGAGTATGGCGGTCGTGAATTCTCAGCACACGCTAACTCAACTATCGTAACTAAGATTGCGACTCGCAGTATCAGTACTGCGGTTTCAGTAATGGTTCCAAACTCTCTTGGTCCTGGTGAGCTGCTGTCTCACTACGGCACTCAAGACCAAAAAGACTACTGGCTACCTCGTCTTGCTGACGGTACAGATATCCCATGTTTCGCACTAACAGGCCCAGAAGCGGGTTCTGATGCGGGTGGTATCCCTGATGTCGGTACTGTGTGCATGGGCATGCACGAAGGTAAAGAGACGCTAGGTATCAAGCTTAACTGGAACAAACGCTACATTACACTAGCACCAGTGGCGACGGTACTTGGTCTGGCTTTCAAACTTCACGATCCAGAAAAGCTACTGGGTGACAAAGAAGACATTGGCATCACTTGTGCGCTAATCCCGGCTGACCACGAAGGTGTTGTGATTGGTGAGCGTCATGACCCACTTGGTCTTGCGTTTATGAATGGTCCAACACGCGGTCACGATGTATTTATTCCTATGGAATGGTTAATCGGTGGTGCCGATTACGCAGGTAAAGGCTGGCGTATGCTGGTGGAATGTCTGTCTGCAGGTCGTGGTATCTCATTACCCGCACTTGGCACGGCGATGGGCCACCTAACGGCGAAAACGACCGGCGCATACGCTTATGTTCGTAAGCAGTTCGGTATGTCGATTGGTAAGTTTGAAGGAGTTGCAGAGAGTTTAGGTCGTATTGGTGGCTTAACGTATCTACTAGAAGCGACTCGTACACTAACAACTACTTCACTCGATATGAAAGAGAAGCCGGGTATCGTTACGGCTATCGCGAAATATCACATGACAGAAATGGCGCGTACTATCCTGAATGATTCAATGGATATCCACTCTGGTCGTGCAATTCAAGATGGTCCAATGAACTACTTAGCTGCGCCTTACCTAGGTATTCCAGTTGCTATCACAGTAGAAGGTGCGAACATCTTAACTCGCAACCTGATGATCTTCGGTCAAGGTGCGACACGTTGTCACCCATACGTGCTAAGCGAAATGGAAGCGGCAGCAAACCCAGATGAGAAGCAAGGTGCGAAGGATTTCGATAACTTGTTGTTCAAGCATATCTCTCACGCAACTAAGAACACGTTTGGTGCGTTCGGTGCGGCATTGACAGGCTCTAAGTTCATTAAAGCGGATATGAGCGGTCCAACGAAGCCTTACTACCAAGACTTAACTCGCTTGAGCCGTGCGCTTGCAGTGAGTGCGGATTTCGCAATGCTTACACTAGGTGGCGAACTGAAACGTAAAGAGCTTATCTCTGCACGTCTAGGTGATGGTCTAAGTTACCTATACATGGCGTCTGCAGCGCTTAAGAAGTATGAAGATGAAGGTCGTCAACAAGCTGACCTAGACTACGTACACTACGCGGTTCAACACTGTTTCCATAACGCGGCTAAATCGCTACAAGAAGCGTACAGAAACTTCCCGAACAAGATGGTAGGTAAAGTACTTAAAGGTCTAGTTTTCCCTGTCGGTAACCACTTTGAAAAACCAAGTGATAATCTAACGGTACAACTGGCAGAAAGCTTGATGACTCCGGGTGCACACCGTGAACGTCTAACTCACCTTTGCTACATAGGCAAAGAAGAAGAGGATAGTGTTGGCCTAATGGAGAATGCGTTCAATGCGATGTATAGCATCAAGCCTCTCGAACGTAAGATCTTCAAAGCAGTGAAAGAGGGCAAAGTGGCTCGTAAAGGTCTATTGCAAGATAAACTTGCTCAAGCACTGGCGGCAGATGTTCTTACTCAAGACGAAGTTGACCAAATCATTGCAGCAGACAAACTTCGCTACGCAGCGATTCAAGTTGACCACTTCAGTCATGATTACAGTGAAACTTTGACGCGAAAAGAGTTAAAACCTAAGCTAAATAGCGTTGCTTAGATAAAGAAATGACAAAAGGCACCTTATTAGGCACCTTATTAGGTGCCTTTTTTTGTTTTTGTCGTAGAAGTTGCAATAGAGGCGTTAACAAATGGTGACTTAGTCAGCAAATATTCACTGAGTGCTCCAACCACTTGCATTTTCGCCACATTTTTACAGAAATTAGATGCCATTTGCGTACGAAACTTTTATCCTTAACCTGATTTTTTAAGGAAGTTGAATATGATCATCAAACCTCGAATTCGCGGATTCATCTGTACTACAACACATCCAGTCGGTTGTGAAGCTAATGTAAAAGAACAAATTGCTTACACAAAAGCTCAAGGCCCAATCGCAAACGCACCTAAACGTGTACTAGTTGTTGGCTCTTCAAGTGGCTACGGCTTGTCTTCACGTATTGCGGCTGCATTTGGTGGCGGCGCTTCAACTATCGGTGTTTTCTTTGAGAAAGCCGGTACTGAGAAAAAGCCTGGCACAGCTGGTTTCTACAACTCAGCAGCGTTTGACAAGTTTGCTAAAGAAGAAGGCCTATATTCAAAAAGCCTGAACGGCGATGCTTTCTCTAACGAGGCGAAACAGAAAACAATTGACCTGATCAAAGAAGATCTAGGCCAAATCGATATGGTTGTATACTCACTGGCGTCTCCAGTGCGTAAAATGCCAGAGACTGGCGAAGTAATTCGTTCATCTCTAAAGCCTATCGGCGAAACGTACACGTCAACTGCGGTTGATACGAACAAAGACACAATCATCGAAGCAAGCGTAGAGCCTGCAACTGAAGAAGAGATCAAAGACACTGTTACTGTAATGGGCGGTGAAGATTGGGAACTTTGGATCAATGCTCTTTCTGAAGCTGGTGTTCTAGCGGACGGTTGTAAGACGGTTGCTTACAGCTACATCGGTACTGAACTAACGTGGCCAATCTACTGGGATGGCGCACTAGGTAAAGCCAAGATGGATCTAGACCGTGCAGCGACAGCGCTGAACGAGAAGCTAGGCCAAACTGGCGGTACTGCAAACGTTGCTGTTCTTAAGTCTGTAGTGACTCAAGCAAGTTCTGCAATCCCTGTAATGCCTCTTTACATCGCTATGGTGTTCAAGAAGATGCGTGAAGAAGGTATTCACGAAGGTTGTATGGAACAGATCTTCCGTATGTTCAGCCAACGTCTATACAAAGAAGACGGCAGCGCGCCAGAAGTGGATGAAGTGAACCGTCTACGTCTAGATGACCTTGAGCTTCGCGAAGACATTCAAGATCACTGTCGTAACCTATGGCCTCAAATCACAACTGAGAACCTAAAAGAACTGACTGACTACGTAGAGTACAAAGAAGAGTTCTTGAAGCTATTTGGTTTCGGTGTTGAAGGTGTTGATTACGAAGCTGACGTTAACCCAGCTGTTGAATTTGATGTAGCTGACATCTAATTCAAGTTATCGAATCTAAACGAAATAGGCGCTCATTGAGCGCCTATTTTTTTGTCTGCTATTTGGTTCAAGAGATTAAGAGCAGATATGGGATTCGAGTGGCGGGATGCGAAGAGATTTAAGAGCGGATACGGCTACCGCGATTCGAAGGGGGACAAGAGTAGAAATAAGGGATGAAGAGAGTTAAGAGCAGGAGTGGGGAAGAAGGCTTGAACCGCTTAAAACAGGTTATAAAAAATGCACTAACCCAAAGTGAATTAGTGCATTCGAAATATCTAAGCTTGGCTGCTTTTAATGCAGCAGGTGCTAGCTAATTATGATGATGAAAGTACCTGCTAAGGTCATCAATATATTGGCTATCGCATAAGTACCCGCATAACCCAGAGCCGGAATCGTTGAGCGAGCGTGGTCATTTACGATGTCCATCGCTGGAGCGCAAGTTCGCGCGCCAATGATTGCACCGAACAACAAAGCTCGGTTCATCTTCAATACGTAAGCGCCAACCAAGTAAGCGAAGAATACTGGCAGCACACTCACTACTAGGGCAATACCTATTACCTGTGGGCCAACTTGGGTTAAGTGCTCAAATATCTTACCACCGGCGCTCAAGCCGATACCGACCATAAAGAACATCAAACCGAGGTCTTTGACCATGTTCAGAGCACCTTGAGGCACATAACCGAAAGTAGGGTGGTTCGCTCGTAGGAAACCAAGCATGATGCCCGATAGAAGCAGGCCAACCGCGTTACCTAGCCCAAACGATACCTGACCGAATGTCATGGTGATCAAACCAAACAAAATACCCAAAATGAAGAAGCTACAGAAGGCCATCAAATCCGCCATTTGGCTGTGGATTGAGATGAAACCAATTTTCTCAGCTAGGCCGTGCACTCGACTCTTTTCACCACTCACCTGTAGGACGTCACCTTTAGAAAGCACGATGTTTAAGTCCATCGGCATTTCAATCTGAGCACGTACTACGCGGTTAAGGAAACAGCCGTATTCAGACAGGTTTAAGTCTGATAGGCGCTTACCTGCGATACTGTCACTCTTAACGACGATCTCTTCTTCCACGATACGCAGATCGAGAAGGTTACGGTCGAAAACTTCTTTACCGTTACGGAAGCTTGGGTCTAGACGAGCGTGGCTATCTGGGAAACCAACCAATGCGATCTCATCGCCTTCTTGCAGAATTGCATCACCATCTGGATGGGCAAGAATACCATTACGTCGAATACGCTCGATGTAACAGCCTGTTTGGCGATAGATGCCCAGTTCACGCAGATTCTTACCGTCAGTCCAAGAGATGAGCTCTGGTCCCACTCGATAAGCACGAATAATGGGCAAGTAAACCTTACGCTGACCTGAAGCGCCTAACCCACGTTCTTGGGCGATTTGCTCTGCCGAGTCGTGTAGGTTCACTTTTTGAAGTTTTGGAATCAAGCGAGCAAACATAATCATACTGATTAAGCCAACCAAGTAAGCCATCGCGTAACCGACTGAAAGGTTTTCGATAATCAGGCTCAAGTCCATGTTTCTTGGTAATTCTGCAAGCCCAGAATTCAGAGCATCTTGAGCACCTACCAATATCGGCGTTGCTGTTAAGGCACCTGCCATCATGCCTGCAGATAAACCAAAGCCTAGGCCAAGGTAATGACTACTGAAATAGGTTAGGGCAATTGCGGTAGAAAGTACCACAAGGCTCAGAATGAGGTAGTGCTTACCGTCTCTGAAGAAGATACCGAAGAAGTTTGGTCCAGCTTCAATGCCAACACAGTAGATGAACAGCATGAAACCAATGGTGAGCGCATCTGCGTTAAAAGAAAAGCCAAGATGTCCCATGATAAGGGAAGTAATCAAAACACCGATTGAATTACCAAGTTGGAGGCTACCGAAACGAATTTTACCAATGGCTAATCCAATCGATAAAACAACAAAGATGAGGAGAATGGGGTTTTGTTCTAACAGAAAAACAACGTCGATATTCACGGTGGTCGCTCAATAATTGGCGTGGAACACAGGGTAAGTTTGAGAGGTGAATTGTATCTAAATATAAATAAATTATAAGCAATATTTTGTTAATTTACTTGATTTTGACCTTATTCTTATTCCGTATGAAAACTGGTCATAAAAAAGCCCGCTACAGTGAGCTAATGCCGATCGTTTAAGAAGACTTGAACGATCCTGCAGTTAGCAGATAA
>NZ_JBGOOD010000035.1:0-51446 GCF_041439475.1 Vibrio sp. 1S139 | reverse complement strand
ATCGGGCACGAGTCTTCTTTGGGTTATAAATTGAACAAAGTGTGCTCGCGCCCTGATGTCCCCCTAGGGCTTACAGCAAGCTCTGGGGTAATAAATACACACTCGTTCTATAAAATAAATTTCGGCGTCTAGACATTTGAAAGCACACAAAAGTATATAAGTTATATGTCGCTTCACAATAACATACCTTACTATGAATATGTTCACAGCAAGCCGTGACAGCTCAGGTCACTGACGAGACTTCAACACAAGAATAAGGTAGCTGATAGTTTCTAAACATCAAGCATGCCTGAAATCAGGCACCTGTTTAAAATTAGTATCTATAAACCAATGATTTATAATAATTGTGAAGTAGGATTTGGAGCTTCGAGTAACTAAGATTTATACAAAATATAGCTAGAAACTCGAACATCACTTGTTCTTTTGCTAGTATTTGGACTTGTTTTGAGTAAAGATTACCGACTAAAGATGATAGCTCTTATAGCCTTTTATTTAGAAGATGATAAAGGAGAATCGTCGAAGTGCCTTTTATCAGTACAACAAAAGTATCACTGCGTAGGTGCTAACGCGACACAATGCTCCAAGTCCACTACTCGCAGGCGATATGTAATGTAGCAACAATTTTTTGATAACTACGATGGTAATATTCCCGATTGTTATCACGAGGCCTAGACCTTGGTGCTTTCAGCTCTTTATTATGGAAGGTTAGGTAACATGAAGTGAAACAAACTCAAATACATACACCTCAACTATAGGCTTTGAACGTTGCCATAAGCCCACGAATAAGCATTGGTAAATAGCATAGTTGAGTTAACGACGAAAAATACAAACATAACTTAGCAGGCTTGATAGTGTTTATACCTTTTGTAGACTTATCCTTTTTATTCTTCTTTTCTTTAGCAACACTTTTTACAATGCGCAAAGTCGCTAAAAAAATTGGTTTAGTAGACAACCCCACAACGAGGAAATTACATAATGGTGCAGTACCTCTAGTTGGTGGTATATCTATATGTATATCTATTCTCTATTTCTTGTTTAATAACCCAGAAATCCTCCCAAATACTTCGCTGTACGCATCTTGTATCATCATACTTGTGGGTATAGGCGCTTTAGATGATAAATTTGATCTGGATTTTAAGCTAAGGTTTGCGGTCCAGGGTGCCCTCTCGGTAGCTATGATGTTTCTTGGAGATATAGAACTACAAACTATTGGTGATGTATTCGGAACGGGAGAAATCGTTACTTTGGGGTGGTTCGGCTACTTAGTAACAATTCTAGCTGTAGTCGCAGCCATTAACTCATTCAACATGGTAGATGGAATAGATGGGTTACTTGGAGGACTTTCAATAGTAACTTTTGGTGGGCTGGGAATAATGCTAGCTTACGATGGTCAATTTGACTTAGCATATATATGCCTAGTCTTAATTACAGTAACCCTACCTTATATTCTTCTTAATTTAGGTTTTTTTGGAAGAAAGCGGAAAGTCTTTATGGGAGACGCTGGAAGTATGCTGATAGGTTTTACCGTAATCTGGCTGCTATTGCTATCTAGTCAGAACGGAGCTGCTCCACCATTGAAGCCAGTAACAGCTTTATGGCTCATCGCCTTACCATTGATGGATATGTCTGCGATAATGATTAGACGAATTAGACAAGGACGCTCACCGTTTCGTCCAGATAGAGAACATTTACATCACATTTTCCAGCGTATAGGCCTGAGTTCGAATCAAACCTTAATCGCCATATGCACAATAGCAATATTCTATGCTTGCATCGGTATATATTCAGAAATGGTGTCTATTCCTGACTACATCATGTTTTACTCTTTTATTTTATGCTTCCTAATTTACTTTTGTTTTATTAACAATATTTTTAAAATAACTCAATTTATCAGACGCATAAGAATGAAGTAAACATTTTCAAGGGCTACAAATACGTAGCCCTGGATCTTTTAAATCAAATCTAACCTCGAGCTCCTGGCCTATGGGATTTTGTATTTCCTAAATTGAAAGAATCTTTATATGCATTGTACACAGTATTTAGCTGTCCAAAATCTCGTTTGATTAGTGATAAAAAGCCATAACCAAGTGCAATGACTAATGGTTTCGCTTTTACCAATAAGTTGTTTCCATGAGCATAATGTACATAGAAAAGATTACGTAACATGAAATAACCCTTCCAAGATTTCAAGTCATCTTTCTGATTATTAATGAGAAGCCTAGTCGCAGTAGCATTAGGAACGCAATGTATTTCAAATCCTTTTTTACGAGCTCTTAAGCTAAAGTCTAAGTCATCATAAAAGATAAAAAATTCAGGCTCAGGGAAACCTACGCTATCAACAACTGACTTAGAAATCAAAGGACCTTCAAAAGGCACCCCATCAAGGTCAAATGGCGCACCAGAGCACTGAACTTTAGAAAGATCCAAAACGGTCTGTCGTTTAGGGTTTAAAACAAAAGGATTACTAAGATCATATTGCACAGGAGATATCTCTGCGCATGTTCCATCTAGGTTAAAGCGCATAGGTTGGCTGATGCTTTTATTATTTACTTTAAGAAGCTCTTCCAAACAAGTTTCACTCGGTAAGAAATCGTCATCCATCAGCCACAAATGAGTGTAATCGTAGTCTTTAGCTAGTTCAAACCCTCGACGGAAGCCCCCCGCCCCTCCTAGGTTATCACCCGTATTATGATATTCAACAACATCGTTAACCCGAGAGAATTTTTCAACTACTGAGCAAGTACTATCACTACTATTATTATCTACAATTAGTAATTTACATACTGTGTGGCTTTGATTTAGTACTGCATGCAAAACCTTTTCTAGGAGCTCTGGCCGCTTATAAGTAACCACAATTGCTACGACTGAAGGTAACATCAAGAAAACTCCTTATCGATTGCTTTCAATGCGGAAGCTATAACTTGGTGCATATCATAATATTTATATTCAGCTAAGCGCCCCCCAAATATTATATCAGGAGCGGAATTCTTCAAGGCTTTATACTTCGTATAAATAGAGTTATTATGAGTATCATTAATTGGGTAGTAATATTCATCACCCTCTTCATACTCTTTAGGGTACTCTTTAGTTATCACTGTCTTATTTTGCTGCCCGAATTCAAAGTGTTTGTGTTCAATGATTCGAGTGAATTCATGACATTTGTCAATGTAATTAATAACGGCGTTGCCTTGATGATTACTAGTAGGTAATATTTCGTGTTCAAAGTTAAGAGAACGGTACTCTAGTTTTCCATACGAGTAATCAAAGAACTTATCAATAGGACCAGTATATACTACCTTGTCTGCGATTTCATTCCAGCGATCTTTACTTTGAAAATAGTCGACGTTTAATTCAACATCAATTCCCTCGAGTAAAGCTTCAACCAGTTTATTATACCCACCAATTGGGACCCCTTGGTAATTGTCATTAAAGTAATTATTATCATATGTCAATCTTACCGGAAGCCTTTTGATAATGAACGAAGGCAAATCTTTACACTCCCTTCCCCATTGTTTCTCAGTGTATTCTTTAATTAAAGTTTCAAAAATATCTCGACCGACGAGAGATATAGCTTGTTCTTCCAAGTTAGACGGTTTTCTTCCATCTAATTCAGAGCTTTGCTCTTTAATAATAGCACTAGCTTGCTCTGGGGTAGTAACTCCCCAAAGTTGATTAAAAGTATTCATATTAAATGGCAAATTGTAGATTTTCCCTTTAGAAATAGCCATTGGTGTATTGGTATAACGATTAAACTCTACAAATGAATTTACATAGTCCCAAATTTTCTTATCATTAGTATGAAAAATATGCGCGCCATATTTATGAACATTAATATCTTCGATGTTTTCACAATATACATTACCACCAATATGGTCTCTTTTCTCAATAACCTTAACCGATTTTCCTCTTTTTTTCGCCTCATGGGCAAACACAGCTCCAAACAGACCGCTTCCAACAATCAAATAATCATACTTCATAGTTCAGTACCTTTCTAAAAGTCTTCAAGTAGAATTTACTTGTATCGCAAAACTTTAATAAAACACCTATCAACAAAAAATCAAAAGGGCCTGGAAAAATCATTGTATCCAACAAGCCTCTAAGTATAATTATTGATAATAAAAGTCCTGCCGTAATATTTATGGCGAGTAAATAAACAAATAAGGATACAATAAAAAACATCCATACAAATGAGAAAATACCGAATGATGAATGAAAATTCAAAATAGAGTTGTGAGGATTAACGTTATAATGGCTAATGCTTGGGATTGCCCTCATATCAACTCCATATAGTAGGGATTTGTATGTCAAGCCTTCCAAATAATCGTTAATTAAAATACTTCTTGGAGATTCAATTCCACTTGCCCCAAATTTGGTCATTGAAATAACATCAACTATATTATCCTTGAATAAAAAAAGTAAGACAACGCATGGGCCGGTTAAAAACAACATGTACTTAAGACTATATTTTTCATTCATAAAGTTGATTAGTAAAATAACCATAATCAAAAAAGAAAATAAAATACCACTTCTTCCATACAAAACAAAGCAGAATATAAAAATTAACAAGGATAAAACAAGTTCCTTGGAAGATACCTTTGAAAAGAATACTTTCAAAGATAAATAAATACACCCTAGGACAATAATGTAGCCAGAAATATAGTTATAACTAAACCCAATTTGTAGCCGACTAATAAGTGTAATAACTCGTTCGCCAAGTAAGTAGGATAATGCAATCATAACAGATAAATAAGTAAAGAAAACAACCAACGCGTACTTGGATATCTTAAGTGGGCATATTTTATTTTTAAGTATTAAAACACCTAAAATAAAGTTGCCCATTAAAAAGACATGGTTAAATACCAATCTATTTAATGGGTAAACGTTAAATAAAGAGTTAAATAACAGAGATAGGGACGTAATAGCAACAACGTATAGGTAATATTTAGGGTTATATATAAATACAGGTACCGTAGAAGCTAGTAAAAAAAACAAGCTTAGCGCTAACAACAAAGTACTGCTAACTGTCATTGCTAGCATATACAATGACAAATACATACCGATATGTATGTAGATACTACGTTCAGTATCAAAAATTACTTTTAATGGGCCCATAGTGGTTTCTAAGTTTTTCATCAAATTCTGTCCCTAAAAAAGTAGCATTTTCCTCAGACAATGCTGATGTAGAAAAGAAAGTTAGTACCTTGATCTTTGGCCTTATAAGCATTATGAGCTCAAAGGGCACATGTCTCTCAATTAGCTCAACCTTCCTTTCCATTAAAGTTAAATAGTCTGTCACTTCTCTAGGGTGTGGTTTTATATAAATGAGTGTTTTATCATCGAAATAGTGAGCAATAACTCTAGAATATAAATCAATCTTATACTTTTCAGAGATAGCTCCATCTTCAGAAAATGGCTGAGTCAATACAACAACTGAATCCTGAAATTTGTAATCTACTTTAGATACAGAAAAAGCAGATAGAATTTCCTCCCTTTCCTCTTCAGATTTTTTTTCCCATACGTCATCTAACTTACAGATAGTAACTTTATGAACTAACGAGGTTGGGATATTCTCCTTCCCAGAAAGAACAAGCCCTGTGCAATATTTATTATATCCATAAAGCTCCCCATTGATAAGGTAAGACTTAACCTTATTAAAAAAGTTCTTAGAACGAGGGGGTAGATAATTAACTAACCCATCTTCTACCAAAATATATTTTTTTCGATAAAAGCAAAAAGAAAAAAACAAATGGTCTTGCCCTAATATCGTACCTTTAAAACGTTGAACTTTTACTAATAGAAATAACAAAGAAAAAAATAGCTTTAGCCGCCCCACAAGTCCTAATTTTTTTATTGGTAAGTATTTTTTTTTGGGTATTTTACCTCTTACAATATCACTTAATCCATCTGAACATATAACCATATCAGACGACGAGTAATAATCGCTCATTCTATACATTAAATAAGAGTAATTACTATCCAAGAAGACCATCTTATCAATCTTCATGGTTTTCTCTGAATTTAATAAAAGACAAGGCAATAAAAATAATTTGAATTAAAAAGAAAGAAAAAATTGCAATAAGCTTATGCTTCTCCAGCTTTGTTTTCTTTATATCAACTTCCACATTCCAGAGTTCGACGCTATCTGATGCTAGCACTCTTCGAACACTCCTCAATTTCTGAATATCAAACTGGAGTAGATGAATGTTAGATATTTGTTTTTGAGTCTCCATCGACTTTTTTTCTAGTAACTTGATGTCATTTTCCGCTTTTTCTAGTAATACCCTTTTGTAGCTAATTGTTTTCCTAATTAACTGTTCATATTCGCTCTTGTAGTAATCATAAATTAGTTCATTAAGTTCCTTTGAGAAACCTACTACCGTTTCATAATCAGAATGACTAACAAAATTTATACTCTTATCTACGGTGTTTATTTTAAAGTTATAGTAACCCACTGGAATATCGTACTTTTCAACGACTTTATTATAATTCGCCAGAAAATTATAACTTAAGGCGTTTTTCAATATATGATTGTACGTTATCATCCCATGATCACTTCCAACGAAATTATAACGAATGGGAGCATTGATTTCTTTCAACTTCGAAAAATCAACATCATATTCAAAAACATACTGATTGTAATCACCCATTACTTTAAAAATAACAAACAAAAACAAAACAGACAAGATAAAAACAGAGGCAATTCTAGCCCACATCATTTTAATATAATTAATAATTAACATAACTTAATAAACCAAGGCATCTTGTAAGCTCTCATAGAGAACAACCAAACCAATAAAAAGTGAATTGCTTTTGCTAATAAAAAGCAATAAGCAACATCTATTATAGATGTTATTTCAATTGAGTGATATAACATTACATAATAAAAAGACAACGTTAGTAATGACGCATATGATAAGTAGTCCGTTTTCTTACTATAAAAAATATAGTTTGTCACTAATAGGTACATCCCACCAAAAACCTGAGCTAATGATAATATTCCAACAACAGTAGCAGCATCAGAATAATCATCACTTAATAATGAAGAAAACACTAACGGCAAAGAAAAATATAATACCCCACCTAGGCTAAGTAAAATAGCAAATCCTATATATGTTAGTTTAACAATATTTTTTTTGCTACAATCTGGTTTAGCTAGTTTTTCATATAACCATGGTACATATGCCTTGTTAAAAGAATCAAATAATATAGATAAGGCGAGGCATACTTGAAAAGCTACAGTATAAATACCCACATCACCAAAACCTAAAAAACTATTAATAGCATAGCGATCTAAAGAGTTTATATACGACAATGATATTACATGAGGAAGTAATGGAATTCCGAACCGAATTATGTCATAGAATGTATAGTATTTAAACCTACAAACTAAGATTAGCTTTTCTCTAAATGAAAAAAATACAACAACCAAACCAAAAGAAGATACTACAGCTAATATACTATAAATTCTAACCCATTCATGTTTATATAATGATAATAACATTAAACATGTCATTACGTTAGATACTGAAAATAAGATATGAACCTTCAAGTAATCAACACTTTTCTTCCTAACCTGTAATTGTGTTAAATAAAACTGGTATAAAACTGTAAAAAAAGAAGAGATAAGCGCAACTAAAACATACTGCTTAGGAAGTTCCTTTACTATAGAATCAGAAAAGTGATAAAAGCCGGTAGCTAATATAATGAACGAAACTATGATTATAAAAATACAGTGGAAGTTGTACTCAGCTTGACTTCTGTTATCAGAGCTAAAATAGTACCGGCTTGAACTACCAGACACCCCCATACCAATTATGGCAGAAAAATTAACCACCATAATTTGAAATAGACCAATAATACCATATTGAGCAGTAGTTAAACTACTCGTTAAAAATGGAAGTAATATAAAAGGGACTGAAGCATTTGCAACATTTGATATGAGATAGTGTAAAGAGTGTTTGAACAATTTATTTACGACTCCATCATAAAAAACTCGGCTAGTTTAAAGTCAAACAGTGTATCAATATCTATTGAACTTCTATTTCCCATGATATATGCATATGAGTTACCTTCGTAAGGTATTTGATTATAACTAAAAAAGCTTTCTCTTGAGAAAACATATAATGCCCCATTTAATCTAAAATATTTTTCTAAGTCTTGGGAGCGCTTATTGTCATTTCTACTTATAAATTTCTTCATCGAACCATTGTGGGGCAACGTATTGCTCCAAGCAGGATTGTGATCACATTCTGTAACAGAAATTACGGCATCAGCGGAGCTTTTTGAATAAAGCTCCAAAGCCTCATCAATATGCTGCTCTGTACGTAGAGGAGAAGTGGGCTGTAGCAGGACGATTATATCATCAGATGTACAAAACTTATTCAAGACATAGTCAATGACATCTGTCGTACTCGAATCATCTTTAGACAAACAGTCAGGTCGTAGTTCTGGGACATAATCTCCAAACCTATTCACTATATCTCTTATTTCGACACTATCTGTAGTAACAAGAATCTGATCAATATATTGGCTTTCTTGTGCAGCCTTTAGTGTCCAACCAATTAACGGAACTCCATTTAGCTCTCTGATGTTTTTATTTGTTAACCTTTTGCTCCCAGCTCTAGCAGGAACTACCGCTATAACTTTTTTTCCATCAATCATCGTTTAAAGACCAAGATTGTAAATATCAATTTGAGCACGATTATAGTCATCTATCCGGCCGATATCTAGCCAGTACTCATGAATTGGGAACATTAATACTTTTTGTCTCTCTTTCATGTGTTGCTCGAGCAACGTAGGCATGTCGATTTTCTGATTCTTTTCTACTGATTGAATCACTCGAGGAGACACAACATAGATACCAGCGTTAACAAAAAAGCGTTGAACTGGTTTTTCAACCATGCTGGTAATTTGATTACCGTCCCCATTAATAACACCATAAGGAATTTGGTAGTCGTACTCTCGAACACACATTGTTGCATCTGCATCATTTTCCATATGGAAGTTTAACAAACGCTGGAAGTCTACTTTGGTCAACACATCGCCATTGATCATAATTAATGGTAGATCTCTTGGCATATCTTCAGGTAGCAAGCCTAGAGCACCACCGGTGCCCAAAGGAGTAACTTCGTGTACATATGAGATGCGAACCCCAAAATCACTACCATCACCAAAATGTTGGTGAATTTGCTCAGGCATGTAGTGCGTTGAAATGTAGAAGTTGCTGAAGCCCGCTTTAATAAAACTCTTGATTACAGTTTCTAGAATAGGTTTATCACCAACTTTTAGCATCGGTTTAGGGCAACTGTCCGTCAGCGGTCGTAAACGAGTACCAAAACCACCAGCCATAATGAATACTGGGTTCTGATATTTATCTTTACTCAGCGCGCTGTGAAGAGTTTCCAAACCTACAACTTTGTTGTCTTGGTCAAGTAATGGAACCGATAGAATTTGCTTTTTTTCCATTAACTCTACAAGATGCTCTTTTGATGCACCTTTCTCTGCGGTAATAGGCTCAGAATTCATCACCTTGGCAACAGAGTCGGTTAACACCAGATCATTTAATAAGCCACGTCGAATATCACCATCAGTAATCATGCCTAGAAGCTTTTTATCTTGATCAACAACCACAGCGACACGCAATGCTTCGCTGTTGATGATTTCTAACGCCTGCTTGATTGTACTTGATTCTGATATCAGCGTTTTTTGCCAACAATGACTCATATTCTACCTTTTGTTTTCTAAGAATTTGTTTTAATTACTGCTCTAGCAGGATATGCAATGGTATTTTCTTCTAAAGACTGAGTGAGACTAGCACCAGCCCCCACGATAGCGCCACTGCCAATAGATATCCCTTGGATAACCGTTGAACCAGCTCCAACATAGACACTTTCTTTTGTCTCGACTTGACCACACAACGTTGCTTTAGGAGCGATATGGTTATAAGCACCTATTTTACAATCGTGCTCAACCAAGGCACCCGTATTGATTATACTATGGCTCCCTACTGTAGCCCCAGTCTGAATCATCGCCATGGGTAAAATCTGAGCACCAATTTCAATTTTAGAAAAAGGTGAAACGAATGCACTTTCAGCGATGACCGTCTCAAATTGATAACCTAATGAGAGAAAGTATTCATTAATTTTTTTCTTAAAGCTGGATTTGGGCATCATTCCAATACCGTTGACCAAAAGAATCTTATCTTTGTCAAACCTCAGAATATCTTCGTCTTTTTCAAGGATGGTAATTCCTTTAAATACAGAACGTTGACTGACATCTTCAGGACTTATCACGGCAAGTATGTCTCTTCCCTGTGTAAGCAATATTTCAGCAAGAACGGAGGCATGACCGCCTCCACCAATCATTACAATAGGAAGATTCACCTCATCACTCAATGATCAGCTCTCCTGCTTTGTATCCTTTGGTTGCCTTATTGCCAAGAAGTTCCCAATAGCGATAAGGGGACAAACCAATACCTGGCCGTTTAATTGTGAGGTTAGATTCTGTTAACTCTTCTCCCTCTTCAATATCCATTGCTGCTACTAAGCTTTTTCGTGCTACGGATTTGTTTTTCACTTCAGAAACTGTAGGCGTTTTTACGCTAGAGCCTAATGCAATCTCAATCTGACGGATGGCTTTTACCATTGCCTCTAGCTCTTGTGGCTCAAGAGAAGCCTTATGATCAGGACCTTCCATGTTTTGATCTAACGTAAAATGCTTCTCTATCAGAACAGCACCACGAGCAACAGCCGCAATTGGAATCGTTATTCCTTCACTGTGGTCCGAATAGCCTGCCGCCAAGTCAAATGCTCGCCTTAGCGTATCCATTGCTCTTAGGTTGATTTCTTCCATTGGAGCAGGATATTCCGTCGTACAATGAAGAATTGTTACTTTTTCTTTTAGCGCTTTTTGACCAGCTTCTGATGCATAAGCTTCTTGGAAACCTAGCATGGAAGGTTCTGCTTTTTCATCTGCTGTATAACCGAAAGCAATCACTCCAAGAGCAGTCTCAATTTCAGAAAGTGTTGCCATCCCTGTTGATACAATAAGATCACAACCAGTACGAGCATGAGCCAATACAAGAGGAGCGTTCGTTAACTCACCGGAAGGCAACTTCAAGCGCGTTAAACCAAGATCATTGACTAAGAAATCTAAACTTTCTAAATCGAAAGCTGTTGATAGAAACTCAATACCAAGGGACTCACAATATTTGACGAGATCATGGTGGGTCTCGTACGACAGTTCTAAACGGCTTAACATCGCTAACTGAGACTCTTGCTTTTGAGTATTTACTACTTGATATTCAGCTTGCTTAGCTTCTTCGGTAACTAGGTTTTTTGCTTTAAAAGTTTGGAACTTTACTATATCCGCTCCAGCTTTATGGGCAGCATCGACCAAAGAAAACGCAAGTTCTTCTTGGCCGTTATGGTTTACACCCGCTTCGGCAATAATTAAAGTCATTATTGTCTCACTCTACTTTCTTGTTTAAGTCAGGTTCAATGTTTACATCATAAAAAGACTTACAAGGATCAAAATTCAGTCCTTTAATCATCTCTATAACTTGCTTGCTACTATCACCTTGTCCGTAGGGGTTAGCAATATTTTCATCTTCAGCTTTATACTTTCGGCTCACAGCGAGGCCAATCGCGTTACTGATGGATTCTTTCGTAGTAGTGGTGTTTAGAACACTTTTTGCGGCCAAGCGTCCCTTTTGTCTAGCCCCTATATTCACTGTAGGAACATCAAAAGCTGGTACTTCAATAATACCACTCGACGAATTACCAATAATTGCAGCTGCATGCTTTACCGAGCTCAGATAACGCACTTGCCCTAGTGATGGAATTGCCAAGACACGTTTTGGTTGACTTGCCGCATAATCTTCTAGCATTGGGATAATGCGTCGACCACCGTCATCTGCGTTAGGGTAAGTCAATATAACTTGATGATCAGGGTATTCATCCAATGCGCCTAAAAGTGACTGGAAGCTTTCCTCTGGAGATTCGTTACCCAGAGTAACAGAATGATAAGTAACGATAAAATAAGGTTCTGTGAGTTCAAAACTTAGTGATTCACTCAACTCAGAAACCGTCATAAAAGACGCTCGGTTTAGGTGGTCTAAGCCAATAGCACCAATATTTCTTACACGTACTGGTGATTCACCAAGTTGAATCACTCGGTTTCGGTATTCGTCTGTCGATGTACCATGTAGGTAACTCAACTTGGTAATCGCATGACGAATTGCATCGTCATAAGCACCTTCTGTTATTTCACCACCATGAAGATGAATGATCGGAATACGAAGTATCATAGCCGTTTGCGCTGCAGCGAGCGCTTCAAAGCGATCTCCAAGAATGACAAGAACATCTGGTGCTAGTCGCGACAAGGCATCGGCAAACCCTAAGACACCCAGCCCCATACTTTTCGCTGTCCCTACAGCGGAATCAGAAGACAACAAAATCTCTATTTTCTCATCGATATTGAAGCCATCTTTTTCAATTTGTTTGTAAGTATCACCGAATTCCGGTGATAGGTGCATACCAGAAACAAGCAATTGAAGTGTTAGGTCAGGATCGCTTTGTATGTCCTTTAAAAGCCAAAAGAGCAGACCATACTCTGCTCTTGTACCAGTAAAGACCGCAACCTTTTTATGTGTCTGCGTCATGTATGTATTAAACCTACTTAGCCTTTGATTTCCACTGGGGTACTTGGAAGATTGATTAGGTGCGCCTCAATAAACTCTGAGTAAGTTAGGTCACCACGTATTGCATTCTCAAACATAGGTAATCTGTGCATGAGCTGCCAAATAGGTCGAGTCATCACGCCTGAACCATTTGTGCCTTTAAGTACCTCTTCGCGACTTTCTTTATCCGGACAAATGATTGCATTTAGCCAATAGTTTGACTTCGCATACTCTGGCTCAGTGACAAAGTTAAAATCTGTACCTTTGAAGAAGTTTTTATAGCCTTCTGCAAGCAATCTCTTTTGCTTCAAATACTGCTCGATAACTTCCATCTGTGCACATCCCAGAGCAGCATTCAGGTTAGGCATGCGGTAGTTAAAGCCAGGTTCATCATGGAAAAACTCATAAGGATGGGGCACTTTTGCTGTCGTCGTGACATGCTTAGTACGCGCACCTAATTCTTGAGTCTTGCATAACACCATGCCACCACCGCCTGTGGTGATGATCTTATTACCATTGAAGCTGACAGCACCAAAATCGCCAATAGTACCGGTGTGTTTGCCCTTATAGAACGAGCCTAGACTTTCTGCGGCATCTTCAACCAACGTGATGTTCCATTTCAAGCAAACAGCAACCAGTTCATCAAGCTCTACAGGGTGACCAAACGTGTGCATTGGTACGACTGCTTTGATTCTTCTGCCTGTTTTTCTATGGATACACCCCGCGTCTATAACTTCAGCATTCTCCTCTAAAAATGCATCCACGGCTTTAGGGCATAGCCCTAAGCTTATTGGTGAAACATCCACAAAAATCGGCTCGGCGCCCATATGATACAGTGCATTACAAGTTGCAACGAATGTCAGAGCTTGTGTTATAACAAGATCACCTCGTTGAACATCAGCCATGTACAAAGCCGCATGCAATGCCGCAGTGCCATTCACTGTCGCTACTGCTTTGGCGGTACCAGTGTAAGCTTCAATTTTTTTCTCAAAATCATCAACAAACTTACCGACGCTAGAAACAAATGTACTTTCAATCGTTTCCATTACGTACGCTTTTTCGTTGCCATCAAACGTTGGTGCATGTAAGGGAATAAATTCGTCTGTTTTGTATGTATATCTCACAAATTCAACAATAGTTGTCGCTTTCATTGAATGCTCCACTTACATCTTGCTATCGAGGTATTTACCTATTTCTTTGTGTCCAAAATCAGGGATCATGGCAAAGAACAGTTTCACAATCTGCTCTTTAGTCCAAGCTCGCTCACCTTTCAGCTCAGAGATGCTGTTTTCAAACAAAGTAAGCAGATCTTGCTCATAAAGAGGTTCATTTTTGATGATGCCCAGATTTTCAAATCGAGACATATCCAGCTCTTCTTTATCTGTAAAAAACTCTTCGAAGTCTTTTTCACCCGTTGTATCACTTGCAGTAAACAAACATGGCCACTTGCCTTGCTCAGGGAGCGTATGTGCAAGCTGGCGAGCTTCTTTTTCTGTTTCACATAAGTGAGGTTGGTAACCAAGCTGCTCTAAGTATTTCACGGCAATATCCGCAAACGAGATAAGGTGCAAAGCTTCACTCAATTTCGGGAAGAAAATGTCACGATTCTCTCCAAAGATACAAGACATCAAACATAACTCACCCGACTCTTGCGGAGTAACAAAGTAACGTTTGATGTCATTGGGAGCAACGATAGGCTGACGCTTTTGAATACGTTGGTTAAATCCGTGAAGTAGCGAGCCATCAGAGAATGCTACATTCGCAAATCGAGCAGTTGAGATTGCCATTTGCTCGCTTTTACGCATCAGGAACATTTCCATAATGCGCTTTGACGCACCCATCATGTTAACAGGGTTTGCAGCTTTATCGGTTGAAACACAGAAGTACTTTTTCGCGCCAGCATCAATAGACTGCTGGATCGTTTTGTCGGTATTAAAAACATTCACATCGATCATGCGCATCAGTGTATAAGGATCTTTTTCACTTCTAACATGCTTAAGCGCCGATAGATTCAATACATAATCGAACTTACCATCGGCTTTGATGAATGCGTCGTACTCTAGAGAACCAATGTCCAAAGCAAATGTTTGGAAATCACCATCAATATAACCAAATGAGCTACGGATATCTCGAACAAGCTCTACCATGTTGTTTTCACTAATATCAACAACATGCAACTTCTTAGGATTACGTTTGAAGATTTCTTTAGTTACAGCTTGACCAATTGAACCCGCCCCGCCTAATACCAAAAATCGAGAGCTAGATACAATGCTCTCTAATTCTTTTTGATTTTCAGTAATATCATTTGCAAATAGCGTAATGTCTCGGCCAATCAGAGATAGTATTGAATCCATTGTTATCCTTAAGATGAATAGTAGGTTTTACGATAAGTCTAGAATTTTTTAATCATACATTTGATTATAAACTAAGTCACCAATTCCATCTGTTGGTTTGAAACCTGTTGGTGCATCGAGCAACAACTTACGAATAGCTTCATGCTTCAAATTGTGGCAGGCCAAATCTAACGATTCCAAAAGCAATTCATACTCTACAAGTGGGAGGTAAACCTCGTTAGCCGTCATAATACGTTTGTGGGCAGTTCTTTCGACATGATCACCAATTAAGAGCTCTTCATATAGCTTTTCTCCAGGACGAAGGCCGGAAAAAATGATTTCAATATCTCCGCCAATATTATCTTCATTTTTAACAGTCAAACCAGATAACTTAATCAAATTTTCTGCTAGGTCAGTAATTTTCACTGAATCACCCATGTCCAACACGAATACATCCCCTCCTTTACTCATAGCTCCAGCTTGTATTACCAGTTGAGCGGCTTCGGGAATTGTCATAAAGAATCGAGTAATACCTGGGTGCGTGACGGTTATTGGGCCACCTGATTTTATTTGCTTTTTAAATAAGGGAATTACAGAGCCGGAAGAACCAAGAACATTTCCAAAACGCACCATAGAAAATCGTGTCCCACATACCTTCAGATTCTCTTGCTCTGCTAAAGCTTGAAGACCTAATTCAGCCATACGTTTGGTTGCTCCCATTACATTAGTTGAACGTACGGCTTTATCGGTTGAAATAAGAACAAAAGATTCAACCCGAGCCTCAACCGCAGCCTTGGCCGCATAGTAAGTGCCATAAATATTATTGCGTACCCCTTCTATAACATTATATTCAACCAATGGAACGTGCTTATAAGCAGCAGCATGATAGACAGTCTGAACCTGAAACGACTGCATTGCAGTTAGTAAACGATGTGAACGCTGTACAGAACCTAATAGTGGGATGATTTCAACGTGAAGCTCTTCAACTTCTTTAAGTAGAGTCAACTCTCGCTCTATTTGATATAGACCAAACTCCGATAGCTCAAAAAGAACTAAGGTCTTTGGTTGATTACGAATAATTTGTCGACAAAGCTCTGACCCTATTGAGCCTCCTGCCCCTGTAACCATAACAACCTTATTCTTAATGTTAGCTTCCATTAAAGATTGCTGTGGTGCGACGGGGTCACGGCCTAATAAGTCATCTATTAATACATCTTTTAGCTCATCAATCTTTGCTTTACCTGCAACTATGTCAGACATTTCCGGCACAGTTCGTACTTCGACAGGTAAATGAACTAAAGAATCCAATATCTCTTTACGCCGAGCTCGTGAGGCGCTCGGAACAGCCAATAGAATCTGTTCCGCATTATTCTTACTTATTCGTTTTTCTGCTTGTGGTATCTGACACACTGTCAGGCCAAGAATTATCGTATTTTCAAGGGTTTTATCTTCGTCAATAAAGCCGATAACTTTGTGTGTGTCTGAATTTCTTAGCGCCAATGCTAACTGACGGCCTGCGGAACCGGCTCCGTAGATCATTACAGATTTTCGCCCTTTATTGTTTGTCTGAGCAACTAAGACTCGAACAATCAACCGCGAACCGCCACAAAGTAAACATAAAAATGAACCATATATGATGGGTACTGAACGTGGTACTGACGCATCAAAATAAAAAGCTAAAAAAGCTACAGAGGTAGCTGATATAAATGCTCCGATGCTGACCACAGCTAAAGCATGAAAAGTTAAATAACGTAAAATCGCACGATACAATCCTAATTTGGTGAATGCGATAAGAGTAACAATAACCGTACCTAGTAACACATACTGGTTGTTCATATCCTCTAGAGATTTAATATGGCCAATACGAGTCCAATACGCTGCATACAATGAGGTGATAATAAATAGAGTATCGATGAAAACGCTAATAATTCGCTTTCTGAGCCGAGATAGATTCCAAATATAATTAAGCCTAGCCATGTCGTCCACTTTAAAAGAATAAAATATATAATAGGCTTTATTTGTAGAGCTATGGCCGTAAAATAAAGAGCAACAGCCAATTTTACTACAAACAAAAACCAGAGGTTACTACCTCGTCACAATCTTTTTAAACGTTTGAATTATTAGATTAACATCACCCCAAAAGGTTTGATTATGGACATATTCCACATAAAATTCTTGCTTAATCGGAAGTATCTTTTCAATATAAGCCTTTCTAGGATCATTATACTTACCGAGGATTTCATTCTCATCCACCATTTCTATAGACGCCCTGTCTGTAATACCTGGCCTTACGGAAAGAATTATTTTTTTTATATCACTTGGGTATTCATCAATAAACTCTTGAACTTCAGGCCTCGGGCCAACAAGACTCATATCTCCGAACACCACATCGATAAGTTGAGGTAATTCATCTATTTTAGACTTTCTAAGAAAGCGCCCTGAAGTAGTGATACGGTTGTCTTTACCAATGGTTAAGCGACCTTCATTTTCAGAATCACTACGCATGGTTCTGAATTTATGGATTCTAAAAATTTCACCATTTCTGCCCACCCTTTCTTGGCGAAAAAAAATCGGACCTGAAGATTCCAGTTTAATCCAAATCGCCACTATAATGAACAATGGACTAAGCACTACAAGTCCCACAACACTGCTGATTAGATCAAATGTACGCTTAAGCATTTTTCAACACCTGCCTGACACCTTTAACTACTCGGTCAATATCGGCTTCAGTCATTTTAGTATATAACGGAATCGTTACTTCATTTTCAAATAACTCCTGAGCAATGGGGAACATCTCAGGAGTCAATGAGTATTCATCTCTCCAATAAGGGTGTAAATGAAGAGGAATAAAATGAACGGAACAGCCAATACCAATTGCAGACATCTTCTCAATAAACTTATCACGATTAATCGCAGCAGCATCTAGTTTGATTGGGTATAAATGCCAAGCATGCTCTGTAATTCTCTCGGGACATGGCGGCGTCGTAAGAGGCAAATCTTGTAACTCATTGTTGTAATACTCAGCCATTGAAACGCGCTTATCGTGGAACGAATGCAACCTTGCTAGTTGATGAATACCAATTGCAGCAGCAATATCAGGCATGTTGTACTTATAGCCAGGAGCGATCACTTCATATGACCATGCAGGTTTAGTAGAAGTGTAGCGATCAAATGCGTCACGGCTTATGCCATGCAGTCGCATCACTTTAGATCTTGCAGCTATATCAGGACAACTAGTCACCAACATACCGCCCTCACCTGTTGTCATTGTTTTATTCGCATAAAAACTAAATACTGTAACATCGCTATCTAAAGTACCAATTAACTGCCCATTATAAACCGTAGGTAAAGCATGAGCGGCATCTTCTATAACCTTTATTTCATGTGACTTAGCTATGCTCAATATTGAGTTCATGTCACATGCATAACCAGCAAAATGCACTGGAATAACGGCTTTGGTTTTCTCAGTGATCGCTTTTTCAAAAGCAGCAATTGAAATGTTGTACGTATCAGGTTCTATATCAACCATTACTGGAGTTGCGCCAAGGTAACGCACAATTTCGGCTGTTGCTGTAAATGTATAAGTAGGTAAGATAACCTCGTCCCCTTCACCAACACCTACCGCTTCCAACGCTAAATGTAACCCAGATGTCGCTGAGTTTACCGCTACAGCTTCAAGATCCTTTCGGCCAAGAAACGATACAAAATCCTCTTCGAGGCGTTTAGCTTTGGGACCTGTTGTTACCCAACCTGAGCGCAAGGAATCTACAACTTCAGCAATTTCTTCTTCGCCAATCTCAGGCAAAGCAAAAGGGAGAAAATTCATAATTTCAACTCACTATAAAACCAATATAAATATTTATATGTTAATCAATGTAACCAAACTTAGAAAGTGTAGAATTGATTTCCTCTTCAACTAGATGCAGCGAATTTCCAGTTAGATTCTCACGCCACTTATCCAAATTATTAATTTCAACAGTATTTTCGAATTTTTGAATAACATTGTCGGCATCAGGAATTTTAAGAAACCTACAAATACGTTCAAGTTCGGAGCTGCTTTTCATAAAATCTTCATACTTGACTTGTATTACTTGCTCTTTAGGAATCGAAAGTAAATCAACATGAGCAAGCTCAACACATTTTCGCCATTGACGAGCACAAACAACTTCCATTGGTAATTTTTTTGAGTCCACTTCAATATTATCATATCTAGGCCCCCATATATTTTGCCCTCTTTTATTTACCATTCCTTGCAAAATATTACCAATATACCAAAAAGCATAGCGATAGTTTCTCCAAGGAAAGTAACGAAGTTTTTTTACTAAATACTTCTTGTCAGAGGGTGCTTTCCATAGGCGTATCGAAGATTCTGTAACAGCACGGCCATCTCTAATTAAAAAAACGAACTTTGCATCAGGATATACTTTATGTATAAACTTTACTCTCAAAGAGTTAGGTACGGATTTTTCAACAAAATATTTAGATAAGTGTCCATTATTCCTAACTAAGGAGGGTAAAGTCTTTCTTATATAGGACCGAATGTTATCATTCAAATGTTCAGGTTTCAATTCGTCACTATGGTAGCTTTCATTGCCATAACGCCAAACATAACCTACATCATAAGGAATAGAGCTTACATTATCACTAGCCGACAAAATTGACCGAAGGAACTTAGTTCCAGACCTTCCCGCACCGATTAATATTATTGGTGTCATTTTTCCGACACCTCCCTAAAGGCATCATTGAACTTTGACAATATTTCATCCTTCCCGAATTGGTTATTTGCAAAATCAGATATATCTTTCCTGTCAAAAAAAACCTCATTATTAATCACTATTAACTTATTAATTGCCTCTTCTATACTGTTATGATTTGAATTACACACAGCTAAACCGAGCACGTTGTCATTAATTAATTTAAAGACATCCGACTCAACATCAACACAAGCTAAGATAGGCAACCCCCTACTTAGATACATTATACTTTTTGATGGATAAGCGACTTGAGTTATACCTTCACTCAAAGTTACAATTCCAAAGTCACATTTATCCATTGCTGAAATAGCGTCTTCTATAGGTCTCATACCATGAAATATCAAATTACTAACGTAACCAAACTTATTAACTAAGGAGGACTTTAAAGGCCCATCGCCCATAATATGGAATTCAACCTTATCATTGCCATCAAATTTTTCTATCACTTTAAACAAAGAGCCCAGGTTTTGAAAGTGCCCTAAAGTACCGGCAAACAAAAACCTAGTTATGTTGTCTTTTTCACCAGATGTAGGAATCGGGGAACCTTCAAAAATAAAATTATTAATACACTTGATATTTGAACTCGAAGATCCTCTCTCAACTAGAGTTTTTTTCATGTCGCTAGATAAACAAATAACTAATGACGCTTCATTCACATTATTCTTATCTACGCTTCTGAGCCAACGAAAGAAAAAACCATCTTTAATATTGCCATTTATCAAAGATGACTCTGGGTGAATATCTTGGCAATGATATATATAATTATACTTTTTAATCTTAGAGAAAAATCTAACTAACATAGCAGTAAAAACAGGCGGTGTTGTAGCTACCATTACGACGTCAGTCTTAATAGTTGCCAACTGATAAATTAACCAAAACCAATATCTTAACATTGTTAGTACTTTGTTTGGTAAGCTTAACCCTCTTTCAGATTTTAAGTTAATACCTTTACAATTAATATTATTTTCAACAGCCCACTCTTCCCTTTTAACCTTCTCTTCTTGGTTATGGTAAGAAGACAAAACCTCAACCTCATCAAAATGATCAACAGTTTGTTCTGTAATATACCTTAACATTGTTGCGTAAGGATAATTTTGAGGCCAGAAATATCTATGTAATATAGTAATCTTCATATAAATCCTACAAATAAAACCTTAAACAATAAAGTCTAAGGCGTACTTATACTAATACTCTTTCCAAACCACTCTTTTAACATAGTCTGTATAAGAATGGATAATGCGTACCATCTTATCAGACACATTTGGCATGCTGTAATCTTCTACTTGACGTAGTAAACGAGTTGCCCCTGAAGGTTGGCTTTCCAACACTTTCAAACCTTGCAGTACACGCTCAACAGCTAAACCAACCATCATTACTGACGCTTCTTCCATACCTTCTGGTCTTTCATGTGCTTCGCGCATGTTCAACGCAGGGAAGTTCATGATTGAAGATTCTTCATTGATGGTACCGCTATCTGAAAGCACCGCTTTTGCATTCTTTTGAAGACAGTTGTAGTCATGGAAGCCCATTGGCTTAAGTAGCTGAATATTCTTATGGAACTCTAGCCCTTGAGCCTCAATACGATTTCTCGTACGTGGGTGAGTAGAAACGATAAGTGGTAAATCATATCTTATAGCTACCGTGTTCAGCGTCTCTGCTAACTTCGCCAATTGCTTCGGAGAATCCACATTCTCTTCACGGTGCAAGCTCACTACGAAGTATTCACCTTTGTTTAATTCCAGTCTTTGAAGAACATCCGAAGCGTCAATCTGATCCATATAATGATTCAAAACTTCAAACATAGGGCTGCCCGTCTTGATCACACGATCAGCAGGTAAGCCTTCAGCAAGCAGGTAATCACGAGCGATGGTGCTGTATGTTAAATTGATATCAGAAGTGTGATCAACAATACGGCGATTTGTTTCTTCAGGGACACGTTGATCAAAACAACGATTACCCGCTTCCATATGGAAGATTGGCACTTTACGTCGCTTTGCCGGAAGGGCTGAAATACATGAGTTAGTATCACCGAGTACAAGCATAGCCTCTGGTTGTACTTGCTCAAGCACTTCATCAACTTTGATAATCACTTGACCGATGGTTTCTGCTGCATTTTTGCCAGCTGCATTTAGGAAATAATCTGGCTTTCTAACTCCAAGATCATTGAAGAAAACTTCATTGAGCTCAAAATCATAGTTTTGCCCAGTGTGAACCAGAATGTGTTCGCAATGCTCATCAAGTTTAGCAAGAACACGGGACAAGCGAATAATTTCAGGGCGAGTGCCAACCACTGACATTACTTTCATTTTTTTCATCATTTTACCTTACAGAAGTTTAGCAATTGTATCTGGAGCTTCTCGATCGAAGATTTCATTCGCCCATAACATAACAACCAACTCTTCAGAGCCAACGTTCGTTACATCGTGTGACCATCCAGGAACCGTTTCAACAATTTCTGAGGTTTCACTGTCTACGCTTAACTCGTAACGCTCGCCGGTGATCACATGCTCAAACTTGAACAAAGCTTGGCCTTTGATCACTAGGAATTTTTCATTCTTAGTATGATGGTAATGACCACCACGAGTGATTCCAGGGTGAGCCGTGAAGAACGAGAATTGACCAGCCTGCTTTGTCTTTAGCACTTCACTAAAGACACCTCTTTCGTCCCCATACCTTGGAATGGTGTAACTGAACTGACTAGGCTGCATGTAGCTTAAGTAAGTCGAATAGAGAGCTCGATCTAGACCAACACCAACATTTTCAGTAATCAAGCTATCACGACTTTCTTTAAAATCGTTTAGTGTGTCCGCCACATAACCAACTGTAGTTGGGTACTCTGGAGTCACCTTAGTCGAACCAGAAGGCTTATCGCCATCTAGAAGGTTCATCAAACATTTACATACATCATCGATGTAAATAAGAGTCACAGGCGCCTTAGGATCATGGATATTAATCTCAATGTCATTGAGGATGTTGTAGCAGAAAGTTGCGACGAAAGAGTTATAGTTTGGTCGGCACCATTTACCAAATACATTTGGGAAACGGTAGATGAAATATGGCGAACCTGTGGCCTGTCCATAAGCTTCTACAACTTTTTCTGCTTCCGCTTTGCTAGCACCATAAGCATTATCACTAACAGCCTGCGTTGAGGAGCTGATCATCAAAGGTACTTTACGACCACTAGCCTCCAGAGTAGTGACAATATGAGACGTTAAATCTGCATTACCTTCTTTAAATTCTGAATCGTTCTTAGGGCGATTAACACCCGCAAGGTGGAAAACAAAGTCAGTGTTAGCTAGAGCTTCATTCAAATCATTTTCAGGTGTATCACGATCTACTTCAGTGACTATGTATTTGCCTTGTTCTTTTAGAAACAAAGATAAATTCTTACCAATAAACCCTTTTGCGCCGGTAATTAGGATTTTCATTAAACACCTTCCGGAACGTTAACGCTGCCAGCTTCAATATCCGCGATAAAATCCAATTTATGAAGCAGCTTAATCATACCTGAAACATCTAAACGTTCAGTGTTGTGCGAGTTATAGTCTTCAATAATACTGAGATCCTGCTCACCTTCTTCGACATATTGGGAGTAATTCAGATCTCTATTGTCAGATGGAACTCGGTAATAACCACCTTGCTCTTCAGCAACAAACATTTCTTCTCGACTACACAAAGCTTCGTAAAGCTTTTCACCATGTCGAGTGCCAATTACATTGACTTTATGATCAGGTTTAGAAGTAATTTCTTTCAACGCCTCAACCAAAACTTCGATTGTCGCTGCAGGTGCCTTTTGAACAAAAATATCGCCATTCACACCATGCGTGAATGCATGTAATACAAGGTCAACAGCATCGTTTAAAGTCATCATAAAGCGTGTCATATTCGGATCGGTAATAGTGATCGGATCACCATTTATGATCTGACGCAAAAACAGCGGGATAACAGAACCACGAGACGCCATAACATTTCCGTAACGGGTGGCTGATATTACGGTTTTGTTTGGGTCAACATTGCGTGATTTAGCAACTATGACTTTCTCCATCATTGCTTTAGATATACCCATTGCGTTGATCGGGTAAACTGCTTTATCTGTACTCAAGCAAACAACTCGCGATACTTCATTAGCGACGCAAGCTTCTAATACGTTTTCAGTACCTAGAACATTTGTCTTCACTGCTTCCATGGGGTGAAATTCACAAGAAGGGACTTGTTTAAGAGCTGCTGCATGGTAAACAAAATCAACACCTCGGGTAGCAGAAAGAATCGAGTTATAATCACGAACATCACCGATGTAGAACTTAAGCTTAGGTGAGTTATATTTTTTTCGCATATCATCCTGTTTCTTCTCATCTCGAGAGAAAATGCGAACTTCGTTGATATCTGTTTCTAAAAAACGGTCAAGAACAGCGTTACCAAATGATCCGGTCCCTCCAGTTATAAGCAAGATTTTTCCATGGAATAAGTTAGTCATAATTATATCTTTCCTCTCCTGTACTTTTCATTTCGGTTAAATAATGATAAGGCCAAAATTGATATGGTTTTAAAACCGAGGCTGTAGGTTTGTTTAAAAAAAGAATAACATAAAGTAATCCAACAGCAAAAAACGACACTGTCGCAAAAAATCTAGTTAGAAAGTCAGCCCCCTTCACGAGTGTTAAACAATAAATGGCCTGGACGATAAATGCGAAATAATAGATCCGATATCGAAAAACTGAATAATCGATAAAAAACAGCTCAACAAATATTAATATCACCCCAAAGCCACAAATTTTCTTATTTATCTCTCCAATATTATCATTATAATAGTAATAAGTAAGCACACAGAAAAAAACAGGAGCCGATACCCAAATTCTAATTTTATCAAATATACTTACTTCTAAACCACGGTCAAAGAAGTACCACGTCAACTTCTCACTAAAGAACCCAAAACTCGTTACAAACTGCAACAGATAATCAATAGGTTGAGTAACAAATTGCGCAAAGTATAAAAACAAAAAAGCAAATAGCAGCAATTTTTTTCTAGGGAGCCTGTTAGATATACAATATATCAAATAGTAAACAAAACTACTATACTGAAATAAAAATGATAAAAACAAAAAAATAGAAAATCTTACTTTTGAAAATCCAAACCTTTTTTCGCAGACTAAAAAAAATAAAAATATTGCTAATGCAATACTTTGCCTAATAGTAGAAAATAATAAAGAAAAAAGTAAGAAACAAACTAGAAAATAAAGAGTATGAATTGGCATTGGGGAAAACTTTTTGATAAAGACAGCCCAAGCAAAAACAGAAAAAGCCCCAGATACTATTATTACCGATTGAAATTCAAAACCTAACTCCTTTAATATAGAGTTAAATAAATAATAAAAAGGTTCGAATTTATTAGACAGTATTTCTTCAAAACTTATGCTAGATATAGAATGAAAGTAGTTTCTATAGCTTAGCCAATCGTACCCAGTCTCTAACCTCATAGCAACAAAGATTAAAACTAAAAATATCAGGAAGTAATATATAAAATAATTTATTTTTGCTGATACTTTCATTGCTTCCATTATCATAGGGATAAAAAAAACAAAGAGTAAAAAAATATAACTAGACATTAGTCACACCAAGTAGAAAACCGAGCACTGAGTGTTTTTACTTGGTCATCATTCAATTTACTTTGCCACAAACCAGATTGACCAAGAGTACCGGAAACATGATTAGGATGAAGCATCAGACTTTGATTCTTATATTTGAAAGTTTTAGAGAATACAAATTGGAAATACCGCTTTAACTTATTAACAAATGGGCTACTATTAGATTTTGATGCCTCATATGCTTTTTCTACATTTAAAGTCGAATAAATAACATCAACTTCTTCATCATTCAAATTGATACTAATAAAATTAGCACATTCAACTATAGATCCCCTTAAATCATACCTGAGTTTATTGTAATCTTGTTCAATGAACTTTATTCCAGAACCATAAATTCTTTCTAGATTTTCAATTGCTTTTTCTATTCTATCTAATGATTTAGAAAAACTATAATCGAACTTTTCCATCATCGATACAGAAACATCTCGTACATCTCTCTTAGATGTACAAATTAAAATTTTCCCATCATAGTCTGATAACCAATCAAGTAATTCAGGGGTCAATGAGTGTGACTTCCGAATTATTATTTTTTCAGAAAGAATGTCAGATTTTAACTCTTCCCTGTCATCTTGCCAATTCTTCTTCCAATCTGGTCGTTCACCAATCCCTTTTAATTTAAAGATCTCATTAAAAATATTACATTGTAAAGTAGAAGCACTTCTAGGCATTCCGGCAGCTATGATTAACACAATAGTCCCCTCTAATATAAAAAAATAAAATCACAACACAAAGTGTTAACTCACTAAATATAAAGCTATAAATTATAGTTTCTATGTTACCAATATTAAGTATGTATAGGCACATAAATACAGATATAATCTTACTCACGAGCTTGATTGATGATATAAACAGCAACAATTTAAACCTTTTCTTCGCCAAAAAATAATGGGAAGACAAAAGTGAAATTAAACACAGTGGAATCATCGAAAACATTGCTCGACTAACATCGAACAAAATTTCACTACCATTTTTAGAAAAAGATTTTAAGTACACAATAAAAAAATCAAAGACAAAACCATACATATAGTATATAGCTATAGACGAGAGCGGAATAATTAGAGAAATTACTAATATACTATATTTCTTTATTCTTAAACCATCATTTCTAGACAAAACTTTAGGGATAACAATAATTGAAAAAACACTTAAAAAGATTGACAACGGTATTGTGTACATTCCATAGGAAAATTCTACCACACTCATCAGTCCTGATTGACTCGATGCTATGCTTCTATCAATAAAGCGACTCGAAGATACCAATAATTGATATAAAAGAACAACCCCGAAAAAATGTTTCCACTCTGTTGAAAGTTTAAAATCCCAATAACTCAATTTGGTTAAAAGAGACTTGATGCCAGAAGCGTGCGTAAACACTAAACAAAATACAGAAAAAATGGATGCAAATATCAAATTTTTAGCGTTAATGGTATATTGGAAGTTTGATAATAAGACTATAACAGAACAAAAAGTTATTGCGCGAACTAATTGCGTAGTAGAAGCTGAGAACCTGTCGTTTTGCAAGTTCAAATAAGCTCTTGGTATTAAAGTTCCCCCTCCTACAAGAAAAATCAACCAACTTATTCTTGCCAGAGTAACCACATCGTCGTTTAAAGAAAAGCCAGGATATAGCATTCTCAGTTGATATGGAGTGGTAATAATTAATATGGAAGTTAATAAAGCAAGAATAAAGATACTTTGTTTATAAAAACTTTCCTGCTTATCTGGTGATTTGTCACATAATACTCCCATTGAAAATGTTACAAATAATGTACCAATCGTTTGAAGGAAGAAGTTTGGTAATGAATATGAAACTCGAAATATGTCAGACTCATAAGAATCGCCCAAATAGTGAACGATGATAATTTCTCTTATAAAACTAAATAATGCTCCCAACAGTATAAAAACAGTTACCTTTCTTTTATTGATCACTTTAATTTACTTTAACCTTATAGGCCTTTCCGTCACTTTTAAGGGCTATTGTAGAAAACCATAAAGTATCAATATCGTCATCTCCAACATATGGTAAAATCACCTGCCCGAATTGAAAATATTTAGTACTTAAAAAGTCCTTTTCTGAAGAATAGATCTTTTTAATAGTTTCTTTTTTCTGGCATCGGTATAAAAGACTAGCAGAACGTCCTATTTGCGCGATATCACCTTCATACACTACAGAAAAAAAACTACCAGAAGAAATTTTTGCGCCATAAAAAACAGGTCCATCTAACTCTAAAAGTTTTATTACTCGCTTGCGATTGATATCATATTCAAAAATTGAATTGGTTTTATATTGGGCATCGGTTGCATATATGAATTTATTCTCATCTCTAAAGCCATAAATTGCACGATAATCCTCATCTCCTGATAATATCTCAGTAATATTTTTAGTGTGAATGTTAAATAATATAATTTTGCATTCCTCTGGGAGATCTCCGGTTAAAATAGCTAACTCTTCATCTGAGAAGTATTTTATTGCATGAATATGTCTGACACTTCCAGCATCTAGTATCAGTTCAACATTCAAACTTTTCGTTTCAATGTCAAAAGAATATATTTTTACCGCCTGTCGGATGCTATTATCTGAGTACTCGCCAAAATATATTTTTTCATTATAAACAACGCACCCACCTCTAAATATTCTAAAGTCTATTTTTTTTATAAATCGAACATTGTCACCTTCGACATAATAAATAGACTTGCACCATACAACAAAGTAGCCTTTTTTTATTTTTATTACATTATAAAATTGTTCTCTCAATGCTCTAGATGTTATAGATGAAGGCACTAGTTTGTATATGTTGCTTTTAGGGAAGCTCCACGAGCTTATTACTTCATCATTCGACAGATCAACCTCGTATAATACGGATTTTTTTGAAAAGACCACAACTTCTCTATCAATATATTGACAAGCATAGCCATCCCAAGTTTTGTCACGCGAAACATCTAATGCCGCCATTAGTTAGTACCTCGTCCCTACCTTAACGCAACCCCATTCAGGAAAATGTTTTCTTATATACGCATTAAGCTCGATTTCTGATTCTGTATATTTACGTAAATTAGTTTGACTCCTACTACCTATAATTATTTTGCTTATCAAACCAGCTCCAACCGTTACATTAGTATTGCGATCGACGACGATAAAAGCACCTGTTTGCGGCAATGTAGAATACTCGTCAACTACTACTTTCTCAGTTAAAGAGACCGACGATAGTGCAATTTCATTTAGCGCTAATGTTTCACTATTTTTCGCATGTTGCTTTAGCGTATTTACATCTATTTTATGATTAAGATTAGAAAGTTTACCAGAGCAAGATTTAGTTGCGAACTTAAAAATATACTCTTGGTGACAGCGAAGAGGGGTTTCATCCATCCAAACAATGTGCGCTTCAAATTTATTGCTGATCTGAGGTTCAAAACCTTTATGAATTAGCATGTCTCCACGAGATACATCAATTTCATCTTCAAGGGTAATCGTAATGGCTTGACCAGGTTGTGCCGATTCAAGCTCTCCATCATAAGTAAAAATAGATTTAACCTTTGACGATTTTCTCGAAGGTAATACAGTGATTTCATCACCTACACATACTAAGCCAGAAGCTAAGGTACCGCAGAAGCCACGAAAGTCTAAATTAGGACGATTAACATACTGAACAGGAAAACGCATATGATCTAAATCTTTATCTTGAGCAATTTTCACCGTTTCAAGCAACTTCATTAACGTCGCGCCTGGGTACCAATCCATGTTCTCGCTTGGCGTAACCACGTTATCACCTTTCAAGGCTGAAATTGGCACAAAACGAATATCGTCAATGTCGAAGTTCTTAGCCATTTCACGATAATCGGCTTTGATTTTTTGGTACACCTCTTGGCTGTACTCCATCAAGTCCATTTTATTAATAGCGACAATAATGTGCTTAATACCTAGTAGTGAGCAAATGTAACTGTGACGGCGGGTCTGTGTTTGGATACCATACCGAGCATCAACCATCACAATTGCAAGATCACAAGTTGACGCACCTGTCACCATATTACGAGTATATTGTTCATGCCCTGGAGTATCTGCAATAATAAATTTGCGCTTGTCTGTAGAGAAATAACGGTATGCTACGTCAATAGTGATACCCTGCTCACGTTCAGACTGCAAGCCATCGACTAACAGCGCTAGATCAAACGATTCATCGGTTGTGTTGAATTTTTGCGAGTCTTTTTCAATGGCCGCCATCTGATCTTCATAAATCAACTTACTATCAAATAACAAACGTCCAATCAACGTCGATTTACCGTCATCTACGTTACCGCAAGTAAGAAAACGCAATAAGTCTTTGTTCTCATGAACGTTTAGGTAGGCTTCGATATCTTGAGCAATCAGATCTGAACTGTGTGACATGGTTTTTCCTTAATTGTATGGATTTGAAGTATCTAGAAAGAGATCACCCTCCGTTCAAATCCACTAAAAACTATTTATAAAAATGATTTAATACTTGAATGAATTCGCCAATCTGGTCAATTGGAAGAGCGTTGATACCTGCCGCAGCTTTCCTACCGCCACCAGTTGCAAATTGACAACAGACTTCATCAGCACCGGTACGATTATTTAACGGAGCACGAACGCTCACGGTAAAGTTTTGCTGGCACTCGTTCAGTGTAAGTACCGCATGAGCTTTATCTGGTGATTGGTTTGCTAACGCATTACCAAAGACACCGCTGATGCGTCTTGCCCAAGGTTCACAAGGCAGTTGGTAGATTTCCGATACATGAGAGTTTTCTTTTGGCGCTAATGACTTAACAAATTGGTTATCAGCTTCATACCCTTGCTTTAAAGTATAATACGGAGAGCTTAAATCACGCTTAAGGTCAAAAGGTGATACATAGTGCATCAATTGCTGAAATAATTCTTTGGGTGCAATGTGTAAATCATCAATCGACGCACCATAACCGTTGTAATTGATTAAGGTACCTAGCTCTTTTAAGAACGCCCTTTCATCTAGGTTGAACCCGAGGCTATCGGCTAATTGTTCAGCACTAGCGAGCAAATTGTCACCATAAGCACCAACAATGGCCCAATCAGTGTATCGACCCATTAAGTGTTGGTTAATTAGCAAACTCGTACAGGTGTTAGCATCCAAGTTAATCAATGCTGTAAAGTTATCCGCTTGCGGCACTTCCCCAGTACGATGATGGTCGCAATAAAAAAGAGGAATATCTCGCTCAATCAAGTCATAGAGAGCATCAATATTCTTTTCCATCGAAAGATCTAAGATGGTACAACCGCTAACATCGCTTTGTTTTGCCACTTGCTGCAATAACTTAATATCACGCTTCACACCAGTAACGAGCTTAGAATGTTTGGGGTCAGCCTTTCGTAACTGAAGCAGCGCTATAATGCCATCAGCATCGCCATTGAATACGTCATAGTGCATGGTTAAATGTACCCTAAATCAGCTAACTGATTCACAACAGCCTCCGCACATGCTTCAATAGAGTGACCTTCCGTCTCAACATGAATATCAGCATTCAACGGTGCTTCGTAAGTAGAATCAATCCCCGTGAAATGTTTAATTTCACCCGCTCGCGCTTTCTTGTACAACCCTTTCGGGTCTCGCTGTTCGCACACCGATAATGGAGTGTCAATGAACACTTCTAAAAATTGACCGGGTAATAGAAGCGCACGTGCTTGTTCACGATCCGCTATAAACGGAGAGATGAAGGCGGTGAGGACAATCGTGCCCGAGTCGACAAACAACTTAGCCACCTCACCAATACGGCGAATGTTTTCTACTCGATCGGTATCACTAAAGCCAAGATCTTTGTTTAAACCATGGCGCACATTGTCACCATCAAGCAGATAGCTGTGTTTGCCTAAGTTCAACAGTTTACTTTCGACTGCATTAGCAACCGTTGATTTTCCTGAGCCGCTTAGTCCCGTAAACCACAGAGCAACTGGTGTTTGCTGTTTTTGTTTAGCGCGCTGCTCATGGGTGACCGTAGAGTTATGCCAGACAACATCATCGCTAACGGAATCGTTATCTTTAGTTACGTAAGGAGATTTCATAATTACAACTTATATAAAACTAAAATGGGAAGACCATCGGAATAGTCATCGCGGCGATTACTACATATGAAATGGTAACCATCCAACCGACTTTGAGAAAATCTAAAAAAGAATACGCCCCTGCATTCATCACCATTAGATTTGTTTGGTAGCCAAAAGGGCTTATAAAGGATGCACTCGCTCCATAGGCTACAGCCATAGCTAGCGGTAAATAATTAATATTAAAAGTCGTAGCCAATGCCAGTGCTATTGGTAGCATAATGGCGGCTGCTGCAGTATTCGTCATGATCTCAGTTAACAGAATAGTCAAAACCAACACGCCGACCAACATCCAAGATGGCGATAAATGCCCTGCAACCGATTCAAAAGATTGAGTCAATGCTAAAGCTAGACCGCTACTAGAAAATGCACTAGCAATACATAAAGCCGATACGAGAATCGTTAATAACTCAAATGGGAAACGCCGCCTCAATTGAGTACCATCTATAATATTGCAAGCCAAAGATAACAACAAAAAACCAGATAAGGTTTCGATCAGATCTAAACGAGTAAACGCTGCTATAACTATAGAAAAGATAAAACCTAAAATTCCCAATACATTTTGGAGTTTGGATAAAGGGCTTTTTACTGATTTATCGCTTAACAAAAAGAAGTTTCGCGATAAATTAGGTCGTTTTTTAAAATCATCTCCGACAGCAAGAATGAATTTATCACCACTCTGAATAATACATTCCCCGAGCTTGCCAGAGATGCGTCTACCTTGTCGTGCTATTGCGACTACCGCAGCATCAAAGCGAGAGCGAAACTCAACTTGTTTTAAAGTTTTTCCTATCAAAATAGATTCAGGACTCACCAACACTTCTACTAGATTCTTGTCGAGCTCAAATTCTTCTTCAACGTAAAGCTTTAACCCATCAAAAGAAGTAAGCTGCTTAACTTCAGAAACGTCACCGCTAAATACAAGTTTATCCCCTACTAATATATTTTCACTTGGAGATACGGGAGATATAAGCTGTTTATCACGAATTATCTCAGTCAAAAAAAGACCATCTAGCGAACGTAAGCCGTTGTCCAATACACTTTTACCCGCGAGTTTACTACCTCCCTCAACTTCCGCATCCAAAAAGTAGTTTCCAGATGACTCCATCTTCACAGGTTCATCAGGCAGAAAGCGGGAGACTAGTATCACCATCAAGCCACAACCAAGTAACAAACATACACCTACCGGGAAGAAAGCGAAGATTGTCAATCCAGGGTAGCCTTGCCCTTCGAGTAAGCCACTAACAACAAGGTTAGTTGCAGTTCCTATTAAAGTTAAGGTTCCCCCAAGAATAGAGAAATATGACAAGGGTATGAGGAGCTTTTTGGGGGCATGAAACGGATTTTTTAGTACGCTCCCCATTAGGGTTGCTACTACCGCAGTATTGTTTAGCACGCTAGAGCTCAACGCCCCTAGTCCCCCTAACCGAAGTAAAGATTGCCAATAATCACTATGAGACAGAGTTTTAGCCGCCCAATTAAGTAAAGCTGTCCTTTCTAGCACAAGAGAAGAAAGCAGTAGAAGCAGCAATGTGATGACAGAACTATTTGTAGCAGCTGAGAAAACGACTTTTTGAGAAACTTGTCCGAATACATAGAGTACGGCAACAGCACAAATAAACACGTAACTAGTTCGAAAGCGATTACTTATTAATGTTGCAATCAATCCAACAAGAACACACGCGGTGACAATCATACTCTGGTAACTCAAGTAATATTCAAAGTAACGAGACAACAGTCCTAGCCCGAATTAGAAGTAACCTTCACGCTTTTTCTTCTCCATCGAACCAGAGCTATCGTGATCAATGGCACGCCCTTGACGCTCTGAAGTAGTCGTCAGTAGCATCTCTTGGATAACTTCAGGGAGAGTTGTTGCTTCAGATTCAACAGCCCCCGTTAGTGGATAGCAGCCAAGAGTACGAAAACGCACCATTTTTTCTTCTGCGACTTCACCTTTTTTAAGCTCCATACGTTCATCATCGACCATAATAAGCATGCCATCGCGCTCAACCACAGGGCGTGGCTTTGATAGGTATAAACCCGGAATTTCAATATTTTCAAGATAGATATACTGCCAGATATCTAGCTCTGTCCAGTTAGACAGCGGGAAAACACGGATACTCTCACCTTGATTAACTTTACCATTGTATATATTCCACAACTCAGGACGCTGATTTTTTGGGTCCCAACGATGATGCTCATCACGGAAAGAATATACTCGTTCTTTTGCTCGTGATTTTTCTTCGTCACGTCGCGCACCACCAAAGGCTGCATCAAAGCCATGCATATCTAAAGCCTGCTTTAAACCTTGAGTTTTCATAATGTCAGTATGTTTAGAGCTACCATGCACAAACGGATTAATGTTCATAGCCAAACCTTCAGGGTTTTGATGAACAATCAACTTCATTCCAACCTTCTCTGCCATGTAATCACGAAACTCAATCATTTCTTTGAATTTCCAAGTGGTATCAACATGCATCAGTGGAAACGGGGGGGTACCTGGGGCAAACGCTTTTTGTGCAAGGTGAAGCATCACAGAAGAGTCTTTGCCCACAGAATACAACATCACAGGATTATCAAATTCAGCAGCCACCTCACGCATGATATGGATAGATTCAGCTTCCAATTGCTTTAAGTGAGTCATTTTTTCAGGGGTAATCTTCATTGTCATACTCTATATATCTAATTTTCAATAACTAGCACTTAACGTCTAATCACATAAGGCCGTCAAACCAATAGGTTGCGTTAATCAGGCACGCTACCGCCCATTAGTATTAAAAGCGAAACTACACTACGCACTAAAGGTCAGTAACCATCAACAAATAACGCCATTCTCTCATTTAATAACTCAAGAGGCAAATCAACTATAGATTCCATAATAAAGACTGAGAGCTAAAGCCTATACAGAAAACCTAAAAGCTCGCTATACTCCTACCCTATAATTTTTCGCCCAATAACGAATAAGAGTTCAAGATATGCAAGAGTTAGTTCCATTTGTTCAAGAGAATATGATTTTAGCCATCGTATGGATCGGCTTGGTTGTTGCCATCATTGCGAACGTAATCAAAACATCAAATGCAGCCTACAAAGAGATCACGGCAGCGCAAACCACACACATGATTAACCGTGAAAACGGTGTTGTGGTTGATATTCGTACTAAAGATGAGTTCAAAAAGGGCCATATTACAGACGCAGTTCACATTTTGCCGTCAGACATCAAAGCAAATAGCTTTGGTAGCCTTGAAAGCCGCAAAGCAGACCCAATCATCGTAGTATGCAAGACAGGTCAAACAGCTCAAGAAAGCGCTAACTTGCTGGTTAAAGCAGGTTTCGAAAACGTAAGCGTGCTGCAAAGCGGCTTAGTGGCTTGGAGCGAAGCGAACTTACCGTTGGTTAAAGGTAAAAAGTAGTTAAAGGTAAAAAACCTTTAAAGACAAGCAGTAAGCTGACCTGATTACACGAATATGACTTTAAGGTTTTGTCCGGCAGATATGACGAACAAAACCTAATTTAAATTTTTAAGGACAAGAAAATGGCTGAAGCAGCACAACAAGACGCACAACAAAACTTCGCAATCCAACGTATCTTTCTAAAAGACGTATCTTTCGAAGCGCCAAACTCTCCAGACATGTTTCAAAAAGAGTGGAACCCAGATGTAAAACTGGACCTAGACACTCAAAGCCGTGAACTAGGTCAAGGCGTTTACGAAGTAATCCTACGCCTAACGGTTACTGTGAAGAACGCAGACGACACTGCATTCCTTTGTGAAGTTCAGCAAGGTGGTATCTTCTCTGCAAGCGAAATGGAAGCTGGCCAACTAGCACATTGCCTAGGCGCATTCTGCCCGAACATCCTATTCCCATACGCTCGTGAAACAATCTCTAGCCTAGTGGTTAAAGGTACATTCCCACAACTGAACCTAGCACCAGTAAACTTTGATGCTTTGTTCATGAACTACCTACAGAACCAAGCTCAGCAAGCTGAAGGCGAACAGGCTTAAGTCTCAAAGTAGAACTTAACTCTAACGATTCAAACGCTAGTTAGCTTTTAAATGCACATCGCAACTTCTGCGGTGTGCATTTTTTCTTTACACTGTACTAAGATTGAAAGCTCTTCTTACTTTAGTAGAAAGCTTTTCCAGAACTCTTCGATTTCCCTCATTATTTTTAGGTGGAAGCATGACAGAAACAACTCACCCGACTAACACGACAAACGCTTACGGCAAAGACATCGCCATGACAGTCATTGGCGCAGGTTCTTACGGAACCTCTTTAGCTATATCTTTAGCGCGTAACGGTGCAAACGTTGTTCTTTGGGGACATGACCCTATCCACATGACGCGCCTTGAATCTGAGCGAGCAAATAATGAGTTTCTTCCTAATATTGACTTTCCAGAAAGCCTGATCATCGAATCAGACCTTGAGAAGGCAGTAACAGCCAGTCGTGACCTCCTAGTCGTCGTTCCTAGTCACGTGTTTGGTATCGTTTTAAATAGTTTAAAGCCTCATTTGTCAGCGAATTCTCGTATTTGCTGGGCTACGAAAGGATTGGAACCAGAAACTGGCCGACTACTTAAAGATGTCGCACACGATGTGCTTGGCGACAATTACTCTCTAGCGGTTCTATCTGGCCCTACTTTCGCCAAAGAGCTTGCGATGGGTATGCCGACGGCTATTTCAGTCGCGTCACCAGATGAGACCTTCTTAGAAGAGCTACAAGAAAAGATTCACTGTGGAAAAACATTCCGCGTATACGCAAACTCAGATTTCATTGGTATGCAGCTTGGTGGTGCCGTTAAAAACGTTATCGCGATTGGTGCTGGCATGTCGGATGGTATTGGCTTCGGTGCTAATGCACGTACAGCGTTAATTACCCGTGGTTTAGCTGAGATGAGTCGACTGGGTGCAGCTCTTGGTGCACAGCCAGAGACCTTTATGGGCATGGCGGGACTTGGCGACCTAGTACTAACATGTACCGACAACCAATCGCGTAACCGTCGCTTTGGTTTAGCGTTAGGTTCAGGTAAAGATGTTGATACTGCCCAAGAAGAAATTGGTCAAGTAGTCGAAGGCTATCGCAACACCAAAGAAGTTTGGTTACTATCAGAACGTATGGGCGTTGAGATGCCAATTGTTGAACAAATTTACCAAGTGTTGTATCAAGGAAAGGACGCACACTTAGCTGCGCAAGATCTACTTGCTCGAGATAAGAAGTCAGAGAGATAAAGAAGCAGATACGAAATTCGGGAAACCCAAGAGCAGTAGAGAGATTCGAGTAAACGAGATGAGAAAAAAGTAAAAGCAGATACGAGATTCTGCTCTTATAGTTCTTCGAGGCTCTCGTCTCGTCACTCGCATCAGTCCCTTAAAAATGGATGGAAAAATGAAACACTGTGAACAACAAAAAGTTTGGCAATGCATTGTAAAAGAAGCTCGACAGCAGTCTGAGCAAGAACCTATGCTTGCGAGTTTTTACCATGCCACGATTATCAACCATGAAAGCCTAGGGGCTGCACTCAGCTACATTCTTGCTAACAAGTTAAAGACGGCTTCGATGCCAGCAATGGCTGTACGTGAAGTGGTTGAGCAAGCGTTTGAAGAAGATGACTCAATCATTGATGCGGCCGCTTGTGATATCTGCGCGACAGTCACTCGAGACCCGGCTGTAGAAATGTACTCTATGCCATTGCTCTACCTTAAAGGCTATCACGCACTGCAAGGTTATCGCGTGGCTAACTGGTTATGGAAGCAAGGTCGAATCGCGCTTGCCACCTATCTGCAGAACCAAATTTCAGTCGCATGCCAAGTAGATATCCACCCTGCTGCGCGTATCGGCAAAGCGATTATGCTCGACCACGCGACGGGCATTGTGATCGGTGAAACTGCAGTGGTCGAAAACGACGTATCCATCCTTCAAGATGTTACTCTCGGCGGTACAGGTAAAGAAGGCGGTGATCGTCACCCTAAAATCCGTGAAGGCGTGATGATTGGTGCTGGTGCGAAAATACTCGGCAATATTGAAGTGGGTGAAGGCGCTAAAATTGGCTCTTGCTCAGTGGTACTACAAGCTGTACCACCACATACTACGGTCGCAGGTGTTCCCGCTAAGATTGTCGGTAAGCCAAAGACTGATAAGCCTTCTCTAGATATGGACCAAGGGTTCAATGGTCGCTCACAAAGCTTTATCCATGGTGATGGGATATAAAAAGCAGCAGTAACGGGATTCGAGTATCGAGATACGCAGAGATTAAAAGCAAATGCGGAGTTCGAGTAACCGAGATACGGAGGTCTCAAAATCAAGTATGGATTCGATTCAGCGAAATTCGAAAAATTAAGAGCAGATGAATACAACTAAATGACGATAATGATGAAACACATTCGAGCTATCAGCCGAACTCTTCTTATATCTGCAAGCCTCAGTGCTATGCTTTTATCAACATCGTCATTTGCCGCGTCTCAAGGTGAACTGAAAGGTGTATCTAGCGAGATCTCTCGTCAACAGAAAGCCCTCTCTTCGCAGCAAAAAAAACTCGATAGTCTACAAGCAAGCCTAAAGAAACAAGAGCTATCTATAGCTGCGCTCGAAAAAGCTATCCAAGATAGTAAAAAACAGCTTAATACGGCGGATGCGAATATTGCTAGCTTAGATGCCAAGATCAAAGTCCTTACTGCTCAGAAAAAAGTCAACACCGATAAGTTGGAACAACTGATCCAAACTTACTACATGACAAGTCGTGCTAAAGCCTCATCTCACATTCTCAACACGGGTGTCGAAGAAGATCGCATCAGCCATTACTACCAACATCTTGCTAAAGCCCGTTCTGCAACAATCAAAACAATTGAACAAACACAACTTGAGTTAGAAGAAAGCCACAAACAGCGCCAGCTTGAACAAGAGCAAATCGCAACTCTATTAAAACAACAAACTACCAAGCGCGATACGCTAGCCAAAACCCAAACACAACGTAAGAAAACCGTTGGTAGCATCAAGAAGAACATCTCAGGTGATAAAAATTACTTAGCCGAGCTACAGCGTAATGAGACTCGCCTTAAGGCAGAAATTGCCAAAGCAGAGAAAGCCGCGCGAGAAAGACGTAACGCTGTGCCTATGGATGGCTTAGCAAAGCGTAAAGGAAAACTACCTTGGCCAATCAAAGGAAAAGTTCTGCATAACTACGGTTCACGCCAAACCGGACAAGTTAATTGGAAAGGTATGGTGATCAATGCCAAATATGGTCAGCAGGTTAAATCTGTTTACTCAGGCACCGTTGTTTTTGCCGAGTATCTGCGTGGGTATGGCTTAGTAGTCCTTCTTGATCACGGTAAAGGTGACATGACACTTTATGGCTTTAACCAAGCGCTACTCAAGAAGGAAGGCGACAAAGTGAAAGCAGGCGAAGCTATTGCCCTTGCTGGTGACACTGGCGGTCAAACCCGCCCATCACTGTACTTTGAGATTCGCAGAAACAGCCAAGCTCAGAATCCAAAGAGTTGGTTGGTTAGATAAGAGCAGATACGGGATGCGAGTAAACGAGATGCGAAGAGCTTAATAGCAGGCACGAGATTCGAGTCATCTAAATACGAAAAGCTTAAACCGACACAAGGTCAGAGTAAACGTGACATGAAAAAGGCTAGCCTCGTCGTCGCTCTATCCTGCTTTTCGTTTACTCGTATCTCGTTACCCGAATCTTCTATTTACAATTCAACGCCCTTACGCCATCTTCCAATAATGTCAGCTGTTCAAAACCTTGCGCGGTCGCAATCGGCTTAACGGTCGCGATCATCTGCAACATACCCTGATGAACAACTTGTTCCGTTATTTGCGCTTTTGGAGACATTGCTGATTGGTAAGCCAACCAACCCGATGCAATCAAGTGAAGGGAAGTCACCATCGACTTCATCTCTGAGTCGGACGCTTTCAGCAAGTTCAATTCAACAAAAGCTCTCATAATATCGACAAGATTGGTTTGCAATCTTTCTTGCACAGCCATGTAATCGAGGTGAAGTTGCTCGTCACGAGACAAGATTTCAGGAAGGTTTGCGTAGAAGAATCGGTACTTCCACATCAAAGTGAATATCGAATCTAAGTAGTGCTTCAATAACGTCAGACTTTCTTTCTGACCTTGGATGGGAGTAAACCTTTCAAGCAATTCAGTAGAGTAGAGGGTAAAGATATCACGGACAATTTCTTGCTTGTTACGAAAGTGGTAGTAGAGGTTACCAGGGCTGATCTCGATGTGGTCAGCAATATGATTGGTCGTAATACTACGTTCACCATGCTCATTAAAAAGCTCTAAAGCAGCGTAAACAATCTTGTCACGTGTTTTCATTATTTATTAGTATCCCTATCCATTTAGTGGTTCAGTATATCGCCACTAAACAGATAGATCGAGCTGTTAACATCTGGTCTAATTAGCACGAGCTAAAATAGAACCAAATCAATCACTACCAAACAGATCTCGAGTGTACACCTTGTCTGCCACGTCTGCGATTTCTTCTACCATTCGATTAGAAACAATCACATCAGATACTGCTTTAAATTCAGCAAGGTCAGAATAGACTTTCGAGTTGAAGAAGTGCTCTTCTTGTAATACTGGTTCAAACACAACCACTTCGATGCCTTTCGCTTTCAAACGCTTCATAATCCCTTGGATTGAAGAGGCACGGAAGTTGTCCGAACCGGCCTTCATGATCAAGCGATAAATGCCGACCACTTTAGGGGAACGCTTGATGATTGAATCCGCAATAAAATCTTTGCGTGTACGGTTAGCGTCAACAATAGCACCAACAATATTATTTGGTACATCTTGGTAGTTGGCTAATAGTTGTTTGGTATCTTTCGGTAGACAATAGCCACCATAACCAAACGAAGGATTGTTGTAGTGCTTACCAATTCGAGGATCTAAGCCCACACCCTCAATGATCTGGCGAGAATCCAAGCCATGCGCTTCCGCGTAAGAATCAAGTTCATTGAAATATGCAACACGCATTGCCAGGTAAGTATTAGAGAAAAGTTTTACTGCTTCAGCTTCCGTAGAGTTAGTGAACAAAACATCGATATTGTCTTTTTCAGCACCTTCAACTAGAAGGTTTGCAAACACTTTAGCTCGTTCAGAGCACTCACCAACGATAATTCGAGAAGGGTTCAAATTATCGTGTAACGCTTTACCTTCGCGCAAAAACTCAGGGGAGAACATGATATTTTCGCAGTTCAGTTCTTGTTTGATGCGTTCGGTGTAGCCAACAGGTACCGTTGATTTGATGACCATTACAGCTTTAGGATTTACTGCAATCACATCACAGATCACCGACTCTACGGAACTGGTATTGAAATAATTAGTTTTAGGATCATAGTCGGTTGGCGTCGCAATAATCACGAAATCCGCATCTTGATACACTTGTTTATCGGTGGTTGCTTGAAAGCTTAAAGTTCGGTTTGCTAAGAATTCTTCAATTTCAGCATCCACGATTGGTGATAGCTTATTATTTAGCATCGATACTTTATCTTCGATGATATCAACAGCAACAACATCATGATTCTGCGCCAACAACATCGCGTTAGACAGGCCAACATACCCAGTCCCTGCAACTGCAATTTTCATAGTAATACCTATAATTTCGAGTGCTTACTACGCACTAACCTAAGACTAATCTTCGCATATCATACTCCGCTTAGGGAATTATTCCACTAGCTCGCCTTTACCATTCCTTGCTATACTCGCGATAGTTTAGTATTCAAAAGAGTAGAAGAAATATGATTATCGTAACAGGCGGCGCAGGTATGATCGGCAGTAATATCGTTAAAGCACTCAATAATGCTGGCCACAACGATATTCTAGTCGTCGACAACTTAAAAAATGGCAAGAAGTTCAAAAACCTTGTTGACCTAGACATAACAGATTACATGGATCGCGACGACTTCCTCACTCAAGTCATGGCTGGCGATGATTTCGGCCCTATTGAAGCTATTTTCCATGAAGGTGCTTGTTCGGCGACGACCGAATGGGATGGCAAATACGTAATGCTGAACAACTATGAATACTCAAAAGAGTTGTTGCACTACTGTATTGAACGTGAAATTCCATTCCTATATGCTTCTTCTGCCGCAACTTACGGTGAGACGGATACTTTCATTGAAGAAAAAGAGTACGAAGGCGCCTTAAATGTCTACGGCTACTCTAAACAACAATTTGATAACTATGTTCGCCGCCTAACTTCGGATGCTGCAGCGCATAACGAGACGTTACCTCAAATCACTGGGTTCCGTTATTTCAATGTTTACGGTCCACGCGAACAACACAAAGGCAGCATGGCTTCAGTAGCATTTCACTTAAATAACCAAATGAATGCCGGTGAAAACCCTAAGTTATTCGCAGGTAGCGAAACATTCCAACGTGATTTTGTATATGTCGGTGATGTCGCAACGGTAAACCTATGGTTCTTAGAAAATGGTGTTTCTGGCATTTTTAACCTAGGTACAGGCAATGCAGAGTCCTTTGAAGAAGTCGCAAAAGCAGTGATCAAATATCACGGTAAGGGAGAAATTGAAACCATCCCGTTCCCAGATCACCTAAAAGGCGCTTACCAAGAGTTTACTCAAGCTGATTTAACTAAGCTACGTGCGGCAGGTTGTGATCATAAGTTTAAGTCAGTAGCTGAAGGTGTGGCTGAGTATATGGCTGTAGTTAATGGGTAAAAGTTCTTAGAAGAGCGATCTCCTCCCATTCGAGGGCGACAAATGTTATCTAGTTAGTACCCCTATAATTGAGGCACTAACTAGGTAGGCCCCTAGAAATTGTCTAGTAGAAAACAATCAAAATATTACAGAACCAGAATATAGCCCCAGACAAATACAGCAAACATTAGTGCGACCATAACAGCAGCAGAGCCTATGTCTTTTGCCCGACCACTCAACTCATGCTGCTCGATTCCAATACGATCGACGACAGCTTCAATCGCTGAGTTAATCAACTCAACAATAAAAATTAGCACAACGCTACCTAACATAACAATTCGCTCTAGCGCCGATAGTTCTAAGATGAAAGCCAACAGGATAGAAACGAATAGCAAGGCTAACTCTTGTCGGATCGCCGCTTCATATTTATACGCAGCTTTTAAGCCTTGGATGGAATAACCTGTTGCTTTGATTATGCGGGTGAGACCTGTGTTACCTGGTTTGCCATGAGTCATACGTAGAACCAAAAATAAATTTATGAACAATAGAGTGTCTATTTTACACGGCAATTTCTCTCTAGCATAATCCCTATCCATTTTCCGCTTCTATACGTACTATCTACATAACATGGCAACGAAAGCTGTAGTGTTCTAATATATGCATTTGTTTTAAAGAGCATGAGCAAAGAAGCCATGAAAAAAGCCATCTATCCAGGAACTTTTGATCCAGTGACCAATGGTCACCTTGATATCATCGAACGTGCGTCCAAATTGTTTGACCAGGTTGTCGTAGGTGTAGCTGCTAGTCCTAGTAAAAACACCTTATTTGACCTAAATGAGCGAGTAACATTACTTAAGCAAGTATGCCAATCCTTTTCCAATGTGTCCGTCTTAGGGTTCAGCGGATTATTGGTTGACTTTGCTAAGCAACAAAATGCAAATGTACTGGTTCGTGGCCTCAGAACCACAATGGATTTTGAGTACGAATTTGGTCTGACCACTATGTATCGTAGGCTCATGCCAAATCTAGAGAGCATATTCTTAACACCAGCAGAAGAATATGCGTTTTTATCGTCAACTCTAGTACGTGAAGTGGCCATTCATGGCGGCAATGTCACTCAATTTGTCCCAAAAGTAGTCAATAGCAACCTAGAAAAAAAAATAAAAACTAGATAAGTTTTTTATTCTAAGTCGGTTTATTAAGTTATGTTGAGTTGTTAATATCAACTGAACCAATCTACTAGCAAACTTGAGTCTTTGTTTTGAAAAAAATCGCAATTTTCACCCCTGGACGTAGACGTTTTGGTTCAGTTGTATTGCAACTTCCGCTAATCAGTGCCTTAAGAGACTATTATGGCGAGTGCCAAATTACAGTCTGGACTGTCAACGAACCTGCAACATGGCTGTGTGTCAACAATGGTGCTGACGATGTAATTGAATACAAAGACGTGTCTATTCCGTCGTTACTCAAAAAGATAAACTCTCACAATTACGATGTGCTCGTTAACCTACGCCGCAATAGCTTAAAGTTGCACCATTTGATAATGCCGTTCGTCAATGCCAAAGAGAAATTTAGCCATAGCACCCAAAACCTTAATGCTAAGGCGTACGATTATCACGCATTAATACCTAAAAAAGATCGTTATATTGCTAATGCACACTTGCAAGCTCTCAATGGTGCGAAGAATACAAACTATCAAACATCAATAATAGATACGATCGCCGAAGGCCATGATATTGACAGCTTTAACAGCGCACTAGTACTCCTACCTGGAGGAGGCGCAGGCAGCTTTAAACGGTGGCCGATACAACGATTTATTGATTCAGCAGAATCTATACTACAGAGTAATCAACAATTAGACGTTGTGTATATTGTTCTTGGACCTCAAGAACAAGAATACAATGATGTCCTGCCTAGTTCGTTTCATGGTGTGCCAGTCGTCGTGTTTAATTCGCCATCCATTGAACAGCTTGTCGCCATGGCAAGAAAAGCTAAACTTACAATTGCAAATGACTGTGGGCCTGCTCATATATTTCAAATGATGCAGAATCCATTAGTTATGATGTTTGGTTGGGGTTCAAATAACCTAAAGAAAATGCCGCAAGAAGTCATCAAAGAATGGTTTTTGTTTACAGACCGGTCCTTACCATTATTGCCCAGTGACCCGGGCGGAAGTATAGAATCAATAAGCACCGACAAAGTCATCGCCTGCGGTAATGCGATGTTAAATTTACAGTAACTTGGTCGCGATTTTTAGCCTCTTTAATAGCGAAATAGTTTGCTGATTAGATAAGTGTTATACTGAAACCGTTATCCTGTCATTGCCACTCAATAACTTTGGAATATTCATGAGCCAATCCTCTCGTAATGATTTTGACGAGTTAGCCTATAACCCGAGTTTCTCCCTGCATTTTCTTGCCCCAAAATATTGGAGTACCTGGTTACTCGTACTCCTTGCAATTCCAATGGCCTTACTTCCATTTAAAGGACGATATTGGATAGCCGATAAAATTGCCTCTCGACTTACGCAAAAACGTGAAGGAACCGTAGCAAATGCATGGGTTAACTTAAAGCTTTGCTTTCCAGAAAAGTCTGAGTGTGAACGACAAAATATTATACATCAATTGCTTGTTACCTCAGGCGTTTTCCTTATGGGCTTCAGCTTGCTTAGTTTAAGAAACAAGCATTGGTTAAAATCACAGTGTGACATAAAAGGGATAGACAACCTCACAACTATTCTAGATTCAGGTAAGAATGTCATTCTTTTGGTCCCACACACTTGGGCGATTGATGTTCCCGCTATTTTGTTCGCCTCTATGGGTATGCCTGTATCAGCCATGGCAAAAAAACAAAAGAATGAAGTTATAGACTGGTTGATGCACCGTCAAAGAGTACAGTACGGTGGTAGAGTCTATGAACGAAGCGGTGGCGTCAAACCATTCATCAAATCTGTGCGAGATGGTTACTTAGGTTATTACCTACCAGATCAAGATCACGGCCCAGAACACAGTATATTTGTTGATTTCTTTGCTACCCAGAAAGCGACTCTGCCCGGTTTAGGGAAATTGGCGAAAGTTAGTCGTGCAGAAATAGTACCTATCTATGCAATGATTGATTCAACAACAGGAAAGTATGTCATTCACATTGATCCCGGGTTCCAAAACTTCCCTTCTAGCTCAGAAGAAAAAGATGCTAGAACTATGAACCACTACATTGAAACTAAAGCTTCAGTGAACCCAGAGCAATATATGTGGACCTTAAGGCTATTAAGAACTCAACCTGACGGCAAAAATCATTATCGCTTAGAACGTGAAAGCGAACATAAATAACATGACTTCCAAATATAAAAAAATATTAATTATCGGACCTTCTTGGGTTGGGGATATGGTGATGTCCCAGTCTTTATACACTACACTCAAGCAAAAGTATCCGGAAGCGCAAATCGATGTTATGGCTCCCGCTTGGTGTCGACCTATTTTAGAAAGAATGGAAGAAATCCATACGGCAATCGACATGCCAATAGGACATGGTGAATTTAATCTGAGTATGCGCCGTAAGCTAGGGGTAACCTTACGTGAAGAACGGTATGATATCGCTTATGTTCTTCCTAAGTCTGCAAAATCCGCTCTCATTCCTTGGTTTGCAAACATCCCCCAAAGGGTGGGCTGGAAAGGCGAAATGAGGTTTGGATTTATTAATGATCGCCGTGACAATATGAAATCGTTCGAGTACATGGTTGAGCGTTATGTAGCACTGGCTCATCCAAGCAGTGAAATGATAGATTCGAGCTCTCTGGGCGGGCTTGACAACTTACCTAGACCGAAATTACAAATAGACGATAAAGCACAGCAAGCTGCTTTTAATAAATTTAACCTAAACATAGCTGATGTTGCTGCAGTAGGATTATGCCCCGGCGCTGAGTTTGGCCCTGCAAAAAAGTGGCCTGAACAACATTATGCAGAAGTAGCAGAGCACTTATGTAAATTAGGTAAGCAGGTTTGGCTATTTGGTTCACAAAAAGATGTAGAAGCATGCGAAAACATCAAAAACTTAGTATCTGACAAACTCATGGATAACGTCCATGTGCTTGCAGGAAAAACTAGCCTTATAGAAGCTGTTGATTTACTCGGTGCTTGTGAGACCGTAATCAGCAATGACTCTGGTTTGATGCACGTAGCTGCAGCTGTTGGATGTAACATAGTCGCCATTTATGGCTCTACATCCCCCAAATACACGCCGCCATTGGCTAGAAATGTTGAAATTGTACATACTAACATCGAGTGTAGACCATGTTTTAAACGTGAGTGTCCGCTAGGACATTTGAAGTGCTTGAAAGAACTACCAACGAATAAAGTAATAAAGTGCTTAAAATGAAGTCAATCCATCCAATACTAATACCACTCCTCTATCTTCCGATTATTTGGGCATTTAGTGGCCTATTTTCATATTCAGATAGCTATAAAGTCGCGATGTTCAGTACTATTATTGCTGCATTATCGTCTGCATACCTTTTTGGTTTCAAGCAAATTTGCAACTGGTGCAAGAGGCGGAGATTATTGCCTTTATTCGCTCTTGCTGCAACTTATGCTGTCCTTTCTAAGGAAATGCACGGGTATAATAATAATGAGATGAGAGGACTTCTTACCTTATTAATTTTAGGTATATTTACACCAAGTGAAACACTCATTAAAATAAGAGATCATATACACTGGCCTTTATTAACACTTAGCTTAATTGGCCTGTTTTATATGATATACAATGCGGTTTACCTTAACATACCAAGAGAGGTATGGAATATCAATCCTATTCCTTACTCTACTGCAATGAGTGCTGCTGCTTGTTTGTCGCTTTATCATAGTATTAAAGTACAGAACAACACTCATAGGCTTATTATGCTGTTAGCTTTTGTTCTTTATGTGTTCTCTATATTTTTGAGCGGAACCCGAGGGGCTTTATTGTCATTATCCGCAGTTAGCACCTTGATATTAGCATCATTTCTTATCACCAATCTAAAATCTGGTACTATATTTTTATGTTTGGCTCTATGTACTACATTCATAGCCTCGTCAATTTTTAAAGACACTATAGAAAATCGTTATAACTACACGATAAGTGAGATAAAACACTTAGCAGAAGGTAACTTAAGTTCTTCTATCGGCCTAAGACTTCAGATGTATAACGCAGCACTACAAATTAGCACACCTCCTAAACTACTAGGGTACGGCACTGACAACTTTTCGAACCTGAAAGAGTCTCTTAACGAACAAGGGCTAATCAGTAAAACAGCAGCAAGATTAAATAGTTTTCACAACCAATTCTTACACAACCTTGTTATTTACGGATTTATTGGGGTTTTTATTACTTTGTTGTGGTTTATCTACCCTATATATATTGCGTGGAAAAATGAAAATATAGCTTTGGCTCCAGTATTAATCGTGGGAGCGAGCTACTTTACATCAGCCATGACAGATGTACCTCTACAAAAGATTTACTCACTAGTTTTCTTTGGTGTACTCCTTTTACTGTTGTTAGAGGAGAAACCTGTTGAAGATTAAATTATTCTACGTAACTTATAATTGTTTGCTAGCTATTATTGCACCATTTTATTTGTACAAGCTCTTAAAACCCAAAGCAAATAAACCTCGTATTGGTAAAAGATGGAAAGAGTACTTCGGATACAGCGAGTCTTTGCAACAAAGTGGGAACATAACTTGGATTCATGCGGTTTCAGTAGGTGAAGTTATTGCAATAGAACCGTTAATCAAACAGATAAAAAAAAGTAAACCCGATACAACTTTGTTAATGACGACAACCACTTCAACTGGCGCTAACGAAGTAAACAAACGTTTAGCAGACCTTGTTGAACACCGGTATATGCCTATCGACTTTAAATTCTTTATCAATAATTTCATATCTCGATTTTCACCAGATGAACTGATCATAATGGAATTAGAGTTGTGGCCGAATTTATTCAAGGTTCTTGGTAACAACAATATTGACATCAAAATTGTTAATGCACGCCTATCTGATAAATCTTTAAGAAACTATCAGAAGATAAAATCAATTGTCGAGTCACTCATCGGTCAAATTAAAAATATCATATGTCAGTCCGAGAGAGATAAAACCAATTTTATAGCACTTGGAGCTAAGCAAAGCCAAGTCTGTGTTTCTGGAAATTTGAAATATGATATCTCAATCCCTAGCCAACAAGTTCAGCAAGGTAAAAATTTAAAACACGCTTTTCAGAAGCAAGTGATAGTCGCCTGCAGTACTCATTCGAATGAAGAGCAACAAATTATAGAATCTTTAACACGCTCTGAACTACTCAACGAAGGAACAATGTTGATTATTGTACCTCGTCATCCTGAAAGGTTTAATGAAGTCTATCGTTTATCAACCTATAACTACCAACTCAATACAATGAAGATGACTGACATTGACTTGTCAAATCCCCCCACGGATACTCAAGTCTTGGTCGGGAATACGATGGGGCAAATGTTCATGTACTTATCTATGGCAGATGTGTGCATCATGGGTGGTAGCTTCATCGGAGAAAAGGTTGGAGGTCACAATGTTATTGAGCCAGCAGCACTTGCTTTACCGATCATCTCAGGTCAAAGCTATTATAATTTCTTAGAAGTTACGCAACAACTTCTAATCGCCAACGCCATTACTATTGTCCGACCAAACGATGAATTAGCTCATATCGTCTTTGAGTTACTCCATGATAGAAAAACGGCCTCAACTATGAGCTCAAATGCACTCAAAGTCTATCAAGAAAACGAAGGAGCATTAGAATATACCTTAAGTAAATGTATCTAATCTAGCTCCTGGGTAATTGTAAAGAAACTATCTCTGCACTTAAAATAATCTATTAAACCAAATATTTTTTTCGCAACTACACCCTCTCAAATTTTATGTTGAAATTTCAGTTAGATAAAGTCGACGACAATTTACATATTAACTATTGGTTAGCCCTATTTAAAACTCTTGTCGCTATGATGCCTGTCACTGGTAAACCGGGATGATTATGATCATAGTAAAGAGGAGCCCCTTCTCTAACAGCATAGCAAGAAAATTTACCACAAAAGATATCTTCAATATCAATCATATGCACCGCTTTATTATCTTCTTCGCTATATTCTTGAATAAAGCGGTTGATCGTTTCATTTCTTTTATAAGTATATATTAAAGGCGCAGACTCTATATTTGTTAAGCTTTCTGAGCGCATCGCTGCTTTATCAATCAATGTCTGTACACTTTGTCCCATCTCAGGAACCGGCATAATCATATATACTTTTTTTCCTGCACTACTCAATAAATTTAAAGTCTGGTTCAGGGAGTTTAAAATTTTATCACGCCTAGAGTCTGTGTGTTCTTTAGGCAGCTCTGGATAGGTTTTTTCATTATCTCCATATAAATGCATAGAATAACGAAAAGCAATCACTACTTTATCAATGCCTTTATTTTGAGCAATATCATTTACTATAATATTAGTCCAATGAGTACATGCGCTAAAATCATCTTTCTGTTTAAATGAAGGAGGACAATTAGCAAAAGTATATTGTGCAATTCCGTTATCATTTACTTTAAGTTTCTCAGCCATAGAGTAAGCCAATTCAGCAGCATGACTATCACCAATAATAGCCCAGCTTGGGTCTTCACTAAAAAGATAGCAGGGTTCAGCTATCTGGTCTGAGATGTTTCTGTGACACTCTTTGCGCTTCGGACTTTTCTGTTTTTCACGCTTCAGTTGCTCATAAACCTGAATTAACTCTTTGTCTAAGGTAGCTCGTGTTGTGAATCCATCGTTACTATTAATAGCTTTTGCCACTAAAACCACAGTAACAACCCCCAAAACCGGTGTACTACCTAGTAATAGTTGCTTTGCTGATTGGAAATCTCGTCTAAACTGTACCTGCTCAACCGTTAAATAACTAATATAGCCAACAGCAACAGAGGTTAAAATTCCGATCAAATAATGTACATTTTCATTTAATCCTAATTTGTAGAACAACACCACAACAGGCCAGTGCCACAAGTAAATTGAATAAGAGCTTAACCCTATCTTTTGAACAACAGTTATCTCAGCCAATCTCGATCTCTTTGCTGAAACTAACACAAGAAGAGCACTTATAGTTGGTAGCAAAGTCCATAAGCTTGGCCAAACTTTAGTTTCGTCTATCAAAACCAATGATATGATGAGACCAAACCAACCTACTGAAGCAGGTATCTTGCAACTAGGTTTCCAAAAGTATGCCCAAGAACCTAACATCATTTCCCAAGCTCGGGCTTGTAGTAAGAAATAAGAATTATCACCATTGAATTGACTATAAATACAGAATGTTAAACTAAGTATAATTAATACATTAATTGCAAAAAAAACATTTTTATGCCCTAGATATCTCGCAGTTAGAACCAAATAAATAGGGTAGATAATATAGAATTGCCATTCTACTGATAAAGACCAAGTATGAAGAAGCCACTTATCTCGAGATACAGAATCAAAATAGCCAGCTTGTTCATGAAATAGAAGGTTTGAAGTAAAAGTAGCACTATAGCGAATTTGCTGAGCAAGTGTATCCAAGGATTGAGGAGCAAGATAAAACCACCCTATCACTAATAATACTATCAACAGTATAATGAGTGCTGGTACGATTCTAGCCAACCGTGCAGCATAGAAGTTAGTGAATGAGAAACAACCTTGCTGCAATTTCCCCATAATAATACTTGTCATTAGAAAGCCAGAGATAACAAAAAAGATATCAACACCTATAAAGCCACCAGGTAGTAGATTAGGCGTGAAGTGGAAAAAAACCACACTAACTACAGCTAAAGCTCTTAGCGCATTAATATCACTTCTGAATTTCATACGGTTCCTAACGATTTAAGTAAATGCTATAAAAAGAAAGAAAAAATCTTCATTATTGAAAAAATCTTCATTATTAAAGGAGGGGAGGAGGACTTCACCAGGGCAAGATTACGAAGCCCCTTGCCCTGCAAGGACTTGCGAAAGGTAAGCGTTATTGCGGTTCGCTTTTTTCTGCTTTCTTTTGATCCCTGCTTTGAAGCTGATTTCTTCCGTCAGCAGATTTAAAGCTATATGTCTTATAACTGCTAAATTCTCACCGGCTTGCTCTCGACGTATCCGACATTCATCTTCTTTAAAACCAACGTCTAATCGCCAGTGCATCTGATTTTCAATGCTCCAATGTGCTCGCGTGCTCTCTAGTAAAGCTTTAGCCGTTAGTTTTGCTGAGCTTATGTAGTGCTTGA